>CAMPAL010000149.1 GCA_946631855.1 uncultured Treponema sp.
TACAGACCGCCTTTGTAATGGTCTTTTAAATGGCTGGGCAGACCGCTATGAAAATACAGGAAAACGTTCCGGAGCCTTTTCATCAGGCTGTTTCATTGGAGATCCATTTATCCTCTTAAATTACAATGATGAAAATATCCGCGATGTATTTACAATGGCTCACGAAGGTGGACATTCTATGCATTCCTGGTATTCCGTTCATAACAATCCTTTTATGTGCTATGAATACACCATTTTCGAAGCAGAAGTTGCTTCAACCTTCAATGAAGAACTGGTTTTTGAATATCTTTTGAAAAATGCAAAAACAGAAGATATGAAAAAATACCTGCTTGCTATGAGAGCGGATGATATTCTTGCAACCCTACACCGCCAGACCATGTTTGCTGAGTTTGAATTAAAGGCCCACGAATACGTTGAAAACGGAACCCCATTAACTCCAGAACTTTTAAGAAAAACTTACAGAGAACTTCTTGAGCTTTATTTTGGCCCAGAAATGCATTTTGAAGATAATTCAGATATGGAAGGACTCAGAATTCCACATTTCTACAGTGCCTTCTATGTATACAAGTATGCAACTGGAATTTCAGCAGCCCTTGCACTTGCTCACAGAGTAACAACAGGTGGTGAAAAAGAACGCGAAGACTACTTTAAGTTCCTCAAAAGTGGTGGTTCACGTTATCCAATTGAAAGTCTTAAAATTGCTGGTGTTGATATGGAAAGTGTTGAACCTGTTCAGGCTGCCTGTGACACCTTTAAAACTATAGTTGAACAACTAAAAAAATTACTATAAAAAAATTCTAAAGTTTATAAGGTTTCTAACCGATATTTTAAATGAGTTTTTCTGTACACATTGAATAATTCAATACTTAAGTGTTAAATATATTCAGGTGACAAGTTATCAGGAGAAGAAAAGTGAAAAAGTCAGAATTTACCACATTGCTAAAGGCTGTTCCTAAAGCAGAATTACATTTACATCTTGAAGCAGTTATTTCTTTAGCTGGTGTAAAAAAGCTATACAAAAATAAATACGGAAAAGAGATGAGCAAGGAAGAACAGACTGAGCTCTTCTCATACAATGACTTGAACGGATTTATTCAGGCCTTCCTTAAAATACAGGCTATGTATAGTTCTGTAGAAGACTTCAGAACTGTTTTTGATGAACTTGAAAAATATCTTGTTAAAAACGGTATCGTTTACACAGAAGTTTTCTTCGCTCCAACTGCCTTCCTGAAGCTTGGTTTCAAATATGAAGATATGGTAAAAATCTTTGATGAAAAGATTGAAAATATCTTCAAAAAACACGGCATTATCGTAAAAATGATTATGGATGTTTCCCGTACATTCGGTTGCGAAAATGCAATGAAAAACTACGAACTTTTGAAACAATTCCCAAGTAAAAATATAATCGGTATTGGTCTTGGTGGTGCAGAATCAAAAGGTCCTGCAAAAGACTTTGCTCCAGTTTATGATCTGGCTATTAAAGAAGGATATGTTGCAGTTGCACATGCAGGAGAAGATGTTGGTCCTGAATCAATCTGGGATTCATTAAACTATCTTCACGCACAGAGAATTGGACATGGACTTACAGCCTGCCAGGATGAAAATCTTATGAAAGAGTTTGAAAAAACACAGACACCAATCGAAATCTGTATTACATCTAACACCTTTACAAAGAAAATCGTTCAGAAAGCAAAAGATCATCCTGTAAAAATGTATTTTGACCGTGGAATCATGGTAAATATTAATACTGATGATCCAGTTTTCTTCAAAACAACTCTTATAAACGAACTCTGGCTCTGTCACCACGACTTGAACTTCTCAATGGATCAGATAAAACAGCTTATCAAAAACGGATTCATTTCAGCCTTCATGACTGATAAAGAAAAGAAAGACTACTGCAAAAAGGTTGATGAAGCCTGGACTTTATAATACCCTGAGAACATCAACAATATGACTGGAAGCACCCAGTAATTCTGGGCGCTGACAAATTTGTAACTGAAAGTTCAGAAAAGCCCCAAATTCTTCTTCAGACATTTCATTTAGTTCCCGTCGCATGTAATCGGCAGGTCCATCTGGAGCAAAAATTTCCTTCCGGGTCAAAGAAGCAGCCTTATTAAGTCTTTCAAGATCTTCAAGTCTGACATAATCATACAAATCATCTTCTGTACAAATTGTATGAAAATCTGGACTTAATCCACCTTTAGCAGCAACTTCCGCCCACTTATGTTCTTTAAAACAATAAGAAATAACACTGTACTCATTCATTACATAAGCGACTAAAATCAATCCGCCTTTTTTTGTGATTCTTTTAGCTTCTTCCAGAACTTTTAATTTATTCTGGTCCCCATGCAGATGGTACATAGGCCCAAACAAAAGTGTGATATCGAATTTACCTTCATCTAAAAAATGCAAATCTCTTGCATCACCCTGCCAGGTATTAATATTTTCATGTTTTGAGCGGAGGATTTCCAGATTGTGTTTTACCAGTTCAACAGCTGTAACATCGTATCCAAGATGACAAAGTTCGACCGAATAACGGCCAGTCCCAGCTCCAATATCAGCAATTTTCAATCCTTCTGAACCCGAAGTTTTTTTCATCTCCTCTGCATATTTTTTTATAAAATACATGGATGTTGAAAATTCCACTAGCCCGTGACGAGTCTTAAGGCGGTGGTCTTCATGAAATTTATTGTAGTATTCTTCGAGTTTTGTCACAGGCCTTCCACCTATCTCTTAAGATAAACCATCAGAAGCATGATATCGGAGTTACGAATACCAGAAATACGATTAGCCTGACCAAGAGTTACAGGACGAATTGCCTCAAGTTTATTTCTGGACTCAGCAGAAAGTGAAGGAATTGAACCATAATCAAAATCAGGAGGAATGTGGGTATTTTCCATTTTGTGGAGTTTTTCTACACGGCGATCCTGTTTTTCAATATAATATTTGTACTTTGCCTCAATTTTTGCTTCTTCCCATTCTTTTTCAGGATAGCCTGGGTTTTCCATATCAGGCTTTTTCAAAATCATAGCTTCAAGTTCTTCAAGACGGGCATATTTTTCGTTTATAGCATCAAACTGAGCTTTAGTTTTCAATCCGCATTCATAAGCATACTTTGCAAGACGACGATCAGCTGTATCATGACGAAGTTTCAGGCGATATTCTGCACGGGCTGTAAACATTCGGTAAGGTTCTTTTGTTCCAAGAGTTACAAGATCATCAATCAGAACACCAATGTATGCTTCATCTCGGCCCAGAATAACAGGCTTATATTCAGGAATTACTTCAAACTTTTCAAATCCTGCATTTTTCTGAACTTTTGCAATAAATTCATTAAGTTCTTTTGTTTCTCTTGCAGAAATTTCAGCAAACTGATGTTTTTCTTCGGCAGTCATTTCGTTTTTAGGACGGAAGGCACCTGGCTCCATTGATGAAGGAACACCATTCATAGTATTTGGGATTTCGGACAAAGGACCACAAGTGGTGATATGGGCACGGGCATACAAACCTGCATTCATTCCTGCAATAAGCCCCTGACCAGCAGCCTCTTCATATCCGGAAGTACCATTTATCTGTCCGGCATCAAAAAGTCCTGCAACACGTTTTGTTTCCAGAGAAGGATAAAGCTGGGTTGGTTCAACAAAATCATATTCAACAGCATAACCTGGGCGACTTGAAACGGCATTTTCAAATCCAGCCATTGTATGCAAAAAGGCATCCTGAACACACTCAGGCAAGCTCGAAGAAAGTCCGTTCAAATACATTTCTTCTGTTTCCAGTCCCTCTGGTTCAACAAAAATCTGATGACGATCTCTGTCCGCAAAACGCATAACCTTATCTTCAATTGAAGGACAATATCTTGGACCAATACCATGGATTTTTCCACTGTACAAAGGAGAACGACCAATATTATCACGAATGATTTTATGAGTTTCTGGATTTGTATAAACAATATGACAAGGAACAATTGGTCTTTCAACTTTTTCTGTTTCAAAACTAAAAGGAATGATTTCTTCATCCCCAGGATTTTCTTCTATTTTTGAAAAATCGATTGTCTTTTTAAGGATTCTAGGAGGAGTTCCAGTTTTGAGACGGCCTGTTGTAAATCCCAAACGATGAAGACTTTCTGTAAGTCCATAAGCGGCAGGTTCCCCTACTCGACCACAAGGAGCATCATATTCACCAATAAAAATACGTCCACCAAGAAATGTTCCTGTTGTCAAAACAACGGCACGTACCGGTACAATACGACCTCTCTCAGTTACAATACCAGTTACCTTCTGACGCATTCCGCTTTTTGCAGCATCAGTAATGCCTTCATTTCGGCATTCACCAGGAATTGTTCCTTTTTCTGCCTGACTGTCTGAATTAGGTGGTAAAGGAGTTGATGAAGCAGTTGTCAGTACATCAATAACTGTATCCATCAAAGTATAAAGATTAGGTGTTTTTTCACAAACCTGACGGGCAAGTTTAGAATAAGTAAGTTTATCTGCCTGAGAACGAGGAGCCTGAACAGCAGGACCACGACTCTTATTAAGCATACGGAACTGAATCATTGAATGGTCAATGAGTTTTGCCATTTCTCCACCCAATGCATCAATTTCACGAACAATATTTCCTTTTGCAATACCACCAATCGAAGGATTGCAGCTCATTCGTCCAATTGCATCTGGGGTCTGTGTAACAAGAAGGGTTTTAAGTCCCATTCTGGCAGATGCAAGAGCAGCTTCAATTCCAGCATGGCCCGCACCTACTACAGCAACATCATAAAAATCGTAAAAACTCATAAAATGACCTTATTTAAAAAGATTTCTATGATTATATCTAAATCAAAGCGCTTATACAATTATAATAAAGTATGTAATTTCGTTAATAAAATAGGCCAGTCCAAATCTTTGGGCTGGCCTATTTTATTTAAAAAAACAGGGGCTATTCTAATAGCCCCTGTACCTCCTAATTATTAAAACGTCTTGCGACGGAAATAATTATCTAGCGTAATCAATAATTCTTGTCTCACGAATCATTGTAAGACGAATACGTCCCGGATAGCGCAAATCTGTTTCAATCTGCTTTGCAATACTTCTTGCAAGATCCTTAACTTCTACATCTGGAACTTTTTCATTGTTTACAAGAATACGAAGTTCACGACCTGCCTGAATAGCATATGCCTTTTCAACTCCAGGGAATGCTTCTGCAATTGCTTCCAGATTTTCAAGACGCTTAACATAATTATCAATTGTTTCGCGGCGTGCACCTGGACGAGCAGCAGAAATTGCATCTGCAATCTGAACAATTACTGCTTCAATTGTCTCAGTTGGAACATCATTATGGTGAGCTGCAATTGCATTAATAACAGCCTGACTTTCGCCCATCTTACGTGCCATTTCTGCACCAACTTCTGCGTGGTTCTGGTCACTGTCATTTTCAGCACCTTTACCAATATCATGAAGTACAGCAGCTCTCTTAGCAAGTTCTCTGTCAGCTCCAATTTCTGCAGCAATCATACTTGCAGCCATTGCAACTTCTTTTGAGTGGGTAAGTACATTCTGTCCATAACTTGTACGGAAATAAAGACGTCCCAAAGCACGAATACCATCAGTATTCATGTTATGAATTCCAAGATCAAAGAGAGCCTTTTCACCTTCTTCGTAAATCTTGTTCTGAACTTCGTGAGTAACCTTCTGAACAATTTCCTCGATGCGTGCTGGATGGATACGACCATCAGAAATTAAACGTTCAAGAGATTCTTTTGCAATTTCCTTACGAACAGGATCAAAACAAGAAATAACAACTGCTTCAGGAGTATCATCAATAATGATATCAACTCCAGTAAGAGTTTCCAGAGTACGAATGTTACGACCTTCACGACCGATGATACGACCTTTCATTTCATCACTTGG
>CAMPAL010000150.1 GCA_946631855.1 uncultured Treponema sp.
GGAGGGAGTTCAAAGCGGGGAAGACATTCCTTAAGCTCCGGAGTTGAATACTGTTTAATGGTAAGATTACACATATTGGCAATCTTGATTGTGTTGTCGTAGGCTTCAGGGCACTGAGGGAAGAGCTGACGCATTTCTTCTTCAGTTTTGAAGTACCAGTTATCAAGATCCATGTCGCCGCCCATTTTTGCATGCTTTTCGTGCAGCAGGTTTTTAAAACCGATACAACGCAGGGCATCCTGAGCAATGGCATCTTCTTTTTCTACATAGTGAATATCGTTTGTAACAACAAGAGGAATATCCAGCTTGTGAGCCAGGGCAATCAGCTTTTCGGCAACAATTTTCTGGTCTGGAATGCCGTGGTCCTGAAGTTCAATGTAATAATGGTCAGGTCCAAAAAGATTTTTATACTTTAATGCAAGTTCCTCCGCCTCTTTGTCCATGCCGGCCAGCAGCATTTGAGGCAGTTCTCCCTGAATACAGGCAGAACAGCAGATGATTCCTTCGTGGTACTGTTTAAGAAGTTCAAAATCTATACGGGGCTTTCCGTAATAAAGGGCATTCTCGTCACAGAAAGCACGGCTACTAAGCCAGCACATATTTTCGTAACCCTTCTGGTTTTCGCACAGGAGGATTAAGTGGAAGTAGTGGGCATGACGATCCCCTTCTTCTCCCTTGTGGCTGTAAGGAACGTCTTCGTGCTCATAATGACTGCCATATGCTACATAAAACTCTTCACCAACAATTGGGTTAATTCCGTTTACATGGCAGAGTTTTTCAAAGTTGAGGGCACCAAACATATTACCGTGGTCTGTAAGGGCCAGAGCAGGCATGTTCAGGGCTTTTGCTTTTGCTACAAGTTTGTCCAGCGTTGCACAGGAGTCCAGAAGAGAATAATCGGAGTGTACGTGAAGGTGTACAAAGTTTGCTTTTGGAGTTCCTTCTGGAGCATCGGGAAAAACGTGATAGTCAGCCATGAATATACCTCTTATAAATAATGTCGCATAAGACAGTTTGTAATTATACCATAAATGAATATCTCATAGAACGATATTGAGAAAAAAAAAGAGGCCTTTTACAAGACCTCTTCTTTTGTTTCTGAAAAATTAAAACTAGTCTTCCAGTTTGAAGTTAGAAATTTCTTCCATCAAAGTTGAAAGACTGTTTTTAGTACTGTTGATTGATGAAGTTGTAATTGCAACTGCGTCTGAAATGCCTGTTGAATAATCAGAAATCTGAGTCATTCCTTGATTAATTTTGCTGGAAATTTCTTTAAGATTTTTCATAGTTTTTACAACTTTCCATCCGCCTGTAAGCATATCTGTTGAACCAGATTTTACAGTTGAAGTTGAATCACTGATTGCACGCATTGCTTCAAGTACCTGCTGGTTTCCAGAGTTCTGTTCTTCCATTGCGTTAGAAATTACAGATTCCTGTTCGCGAACCTTCTGAGAAAGCTCATAAATATTTCCAAATGCAGCCTGAACAAGTTTGATATCAGAAGAGATTTTTCCAATTGCTTCAGAAAGTGTTTTGAGGTTAGCATCGATTGCTTTTGACTGAGCTCCAGATTGTTCTGCAAGTTTTCTGATTTCTTCTGCAACAACAGCGAATCCTTTTCCTGCTTCACCGGCATGAGCAGATTCAATTGCGGCGTTCATGGCAAGAAGGTTAGTCTGACTTGAAATTGTCTGAATTACACTTGAAGCCTGGAGAATGCCTTCTGACTGTTCAAGAACATTTGCAGCTGTTTTTACTGCAATATCAACCTGCTGCTGACCATTGTTTGCGGCTTCTGTAAGCATTGTTACAGCCTGATTGTTCTTTTCAAGAATCTGAGTAACACTGGCAATATTTGCAACCATTTCTTCTACAGCGGCAGAAGACTGAGTTACACCAGCAGCCTGGTTTTCAATAGCTTGATTAAGAGAACGGATGTTACCCATAATCTGTTCTGCAGCAGCAGAAGATTCTTCTACACCAGCACTTTGATTTGTAATGTCTTCCTGAATTGTAGAAATAGCACTTGTGATGTTAGAAATGTTGTCTTTAGTAATATTCATGTTTGCAACAAGGTCGTCTGACTGTTTTACAGTCTGGTTTGTAGAACGATTCATTGAAACAAGAACTTCTGCGGTTGCATCTTTTAGAATGTTCATATCCTGGATAATAATTCCAAGTTCACTGCGGTTAGTTGCTTTTCCGTCTGCAACAGAATAATCTTTATTAGCAAGTGCTCCAGAAATCTTTGAAATTTCATTAAGACAGTGTGTTACATCACCAACAAGGAAAAATTCAATAATAAGGAAGTAAACAACAGCAATTACTGAGAATGGAACAATTTTTTTTGCAAGCGGAAAAACACCTTGTGCAATATTTGCAGGAGTAAGAACAACTGCAAGCATGAGCATAAGTACACCAAGAAGGGCAAAAATCAAAGTCAGAATGTTACGGCTACTGATATCCATAGTCATTCCATCTTTTTTGAAAGGAATATCTGTTAATTCAGCTTCCATTACACGAATGTAGATAACATAAGACATAAGAGCGGCATCAAAAACAACTGCCATTGTAAATAAAGTCATTGGCAGATAGGCTGGAACTCCTTCGAAATTGCTTAAAACATAACCGTTTGCTATTCGGATTGCATATAAGCCTGAAAGAACAAAACCTGATGAAACAGGGGTTACAACATTTAACAATGCCATAAGATGAAGCTGTTTGTTGGTAGATTCTTCATCAAGAGTTTTGTTTCTGTATGCATTTACAGTTTTTGTGATTTTTGTTCCTGTAAGAATTGGTGTTCCTATTATTAATAGACAGTAAATAGCAAAAATTGGACTTGCTACTAATCCCAGATATTCTGAAAATGAGAATAAGTTTGCTATAAGTCCAATAGGGAGAAAGAAAATAGCCGGTGAGATGTAGATTAATGCTAGTGTCAGATAAACATGTATAGGGAATTTCTGAGAAGTTGGGGTTTGAGACATAAAATCCTCCTTTTGATATGCCGTATTACGTGGAAACTCGTGAAAACGGTTATTTTAGATGCACAAAATATCATGTCTGCCAACGGCAAACAAAATAATTAAACTTTTTAATAAATTAGAGAATTCTTAGATTTTCCTATTATAACACCTATTTATAAGAAATAAAAGATTTAAAAAAATTACATTCATCATCATTACATTCTTTTGCAAGAGGTAAGGATGAATCTATATTGAATACATGAATGGCACTTTCATCATCTTTGCTTCCATAAATTTTTGAAATTATTTTTACACCCCTGCTGGTAAAAACCTCTGTAAGAGGCTGGAACTGATAAAGTATAAAATCGTGAGAGGCAGAAGTTACATAAACTGGAGGAAAATTTTTTGTAACATAGTTCTGAACCTGTAACTGATCCTTGTATTTTTCTTTACCATTTTTTCCTAAGTATCCGGTGAGCATGAGATTTTCTGGAGAGTCTGGGCCTGGAAGATAAAAATTGCAGAAGCCGCAGTTTATGGCAAGAGCTTTTGGTTTTATTTGAGAAGGAAGGTCAAAATCAAACTTTCTGGCAAATTCCGAATTTGAAAGCATGGTTGTATAAGTGTAAACAAGACTTCCGCCGGCACTGTCTCCTGCAAAAAACAGATTGTCTAAATCAATATTGTAATTTTCTGCATTCTGGCAGAGCCATTTCATCACTTGATTTATATCTTCCAGTTGTGACGGATACTGATGCGATGGTGCGAGTCTGTAATTAAAAGTAAGTACTGTAAAATCGCGGAGAGCTAAATCTGCAGAGTAGAATTTGTATACATCTTTTGTGCCATAGAAAAATCCACCACCGTGAAAAACAACAATGCAGGGCATTTTTTTGTTCAGATTTTCTTTTTTGTTGTAAATATCCAGTTTGTTGTATTTGCCATATTTTCCGTAAGAAATGTTATCAAAAATCTGGATGGACTGGGGAATTTCTTTGCCTTTATCACGCTTTTTATCGTTGTTTTTCCAGTCTTTCCGAACTTTCCAGGCAATTAGTTTAAGTGTAAGTTTTGTCATATAACCCTCTCGACAGGTATATTAACTATATCACAAAACTTGAAGGGATAGTAGCATTTCATTAAAATAGAAAATTACTATCCGTGAAAAGCGGAATATTTATCTCATTAATATCGAGGAAATCATGGAAAACATTAAAGAAGTTCGTGTCAGATATGCCCCTTCTCCAACTGGTATGCAGCATATTGGTGGTGTACGAACTGCACTTTTTAATTATCTTTATGCACGTTCAAAAGGTGGAAAATTTATTCTCCGTCTTGAAGATACTGACCGTACACGTTATGACGAAAAATATGTAAAAAATCTTTATGACACAATGGCCTGGCTTGGAATTGACTGGGACGAAGGTGGTGATAAAGGTGGTGAATACGGACCTTATGTTCAGTCAGAGCGTTTTGAACTTTACAAAAAATACGCAGAAGAACTGATTAAGAACGGTGAAGCTTATTACTGCTTCTGTGATGCAGAAAGACTTGAACGCATCCGTAAAATCCAGACAGAAAACAAGATGGCTCCTGGTTATGACAGAAACTGCCGTCACTTAACTCCAGAAGAAGTTCAGGAAAAACTGGCCGCTGGTGTTCCACACGTAATTCGTCTTAAGGTTCCAATGGAAGGAACTACAAAATTCCACGATCATATTCTTGGTGATATTGAATGGAAGAATGAAGATATTTCTCCAGATCCAGTTCTTTTAAAGAGTGACGGATTCCCAACTTATCACCTTGCAAATATTGTTGATGATCACTTTATGAAGATTTCTCATGTAATGCGTGCTCAGGAATGGATTCCTTCTACCCCTTTACACGTTCAGATGTACCGCTCTTTTGGTTGGGAACACCCTGAATTCTGCCATCTTCCAATGGTAAATGGTTCAGACGGAAAGAAACTTTCTAAACGTCATGGTTCTACATCTGTAAATGAATTCCGTGCCCGCGGTTATCTTCCTCAGGCAATTGTAAACTATGTTGCAATGCTTGGTTGTTCTTACGAAGAAGGAAAAGAATTCTACACTTTGGAAGAACTTGCTAAGGCATTTAAACTTGAACATTTGAACAAGGCTCCTGCTGTATTTGATTACAAGAAGCTTGAATATTACAACGCAAACTATATCCGCCAGCTTTCTACAGAAGAACTGTACAAGTGGACACTTCCATTTATTACAGGAACTGGAGATGCAACTTTGGAAATCAATCCTGAAAATCCTCAGCCAAAACCAAATGTTGGACCTGAATTCTCAGGTGTTGCTCTTGGCGAAGACGGAAGACCATACTGTGTTGATAAATCAATGAACATGAGTACAGAAGATGTTGAAAAAACATTGATGGGACTTATGCCACTTATCCAGGAACGCCTTAAGTTCTTAACAGAAGCAGCAGAAATGGTTCACTTTATGTTTACAGAACCAGCTGTTCCTCCTGCAGACCAGATTATTCCAAAACGTCTTGACGCCGCAAAGACAAAGGAAGTTCTGGAAAATGCGAAGGAGTTTATTGAGAAATTACCATCATTGGATCATGAGGCTGCAGAAGCATTAGCAAAGGAATATGCTGAAAAACTTGGTATAAAACTTGGTGATTTTATGATGCCAATACGAATGGCCGTAACAGGCAGCCGAGTAAGTCCTCCATTAATTGGATCAATTCTTGTATTGGGTGTTGAAAAGTCTATTGAAAGAGTTAAGAAAGCAATTGCTACTCTGTAGTAAGGTGACTTTATGACGCTCACCACGCACGAGCGTGGCTGTCTTATAAATTTCCTATAAGCGCCCGACCTGCTTGTCAGGTCGGATGCCAATTCGTATGGCAGTTACTGGAAGTCGAGTTTCTCCACCACTTATTGGT
>CAMPAL010000151.1 GCA_946631855.1 uncultured Treponema sp.
ATAGCCTTTGCAAACATATCGCGTGTGTTTACGAGGCCGAGATCTTTGTAACTAACAATAGCCATAAAAATTACTTCCTTATTTGAGTCTTTTGAACTCAGAATTGATTTTAAGAATACTATATTTCAATTTGAATAATTATTCAATTGTTATTCTTTTCAGGTAAATAGTTTTTACTGTCTCTTATAAGTTTTAGGTTTGACAAAGACTTGTATAGGAAATATAATTGATAAAAGTAATTATTTTGAATATTTGTGCCGATACATAAAGAGTTAAAATCTTTATTTTCGGAATGATAAAGTTCAAGGAGTTTTGCATGAAAAGGGGACTGAAAGTCTTTGTTGGTCTTGCATGTCTGTTTGTAATTGGTTTGCCAGTTTTTGCACAGCCAAGTTCAAAAAGTATCGAGACATTTATTATGGATGATTTTGATTCTGCAGGTTCGCAGAATTATATGTATGATGGAAAGTCTTATAGCTGGGATTGGGCTGTAAACTCAAGTAGATTCGTAGCTGAAGGTTATCCTAAAACTGGATACTATGAAGGAATTCCTAATTCTTTAAAACAGTTAAAGAAAGGTTCAGATAAAGAATTCAAAGTATTTGGCGTAAAAACAGCTTTTAATCGTAAAGGTGATAACTGGTTCGAAGTTTATCCAACAGCAGATGATAAATCTTTCGAAATTCCTTTTGTAGGTACAGTTACTCAGCTTGATTTCTGGATGTGGGGTGCAAATTATAATTACTATCTTGAAGTAATGGTAAGAGATGCTTTGGGCGTTGTTCATGTACTTCCTGCAGGCAGCCTTGCATTTAATGGTTGGAAAAATATTATTGTAAATATTCCTGGTTATATCCAGCAGCATTCACACTTACGTTCAGGTCCTGCAAACATGACATTTGTTGGATTTAGAATTCGTTCAGATGCTGAAGAATATGTTGATAATTACGTATTGTTCGTAGATCAGATTAAATATACATCTAACTCATTGTCATACATTTTCGATGGTTATGAATTGAAGGATGTTGACTTTGGTGAAGATTCATCAAACAGTGAGGAGGTAGAATAATGAAAAAGCTTATTACTTTTAGTGCAATTGCCTTCCTGGCTGCTGGTTTAACATTTGCTCAGACTTCAAGTTTGCAGGAACCAAATCCTGAAAATGTAGGAGCTGATTCAGCAATGGCTTCTTTAAGAGAAGTTTCTGTTGATAAGTTTGAACGTGAAGGTTCTTGGAATGTTCATATTTCAGCTGATGATGGTGTTATTGCCGGACGTCTTTTTGAAGGAAATCCTTCAATGAAAGATCCTCTTCCTGAAGATGAAGGAAAAGAAGATGAAGATAAACTGGTTTATGGTGTAAGAGTTGACTTTTTCCGCCGTGGAAAGAATTCTTTTACAATTAAATCAGGAAGACCTTTGGCTGTAGAAGGTACTACAAAAACTATTTCTATGTGGGTTTGTGGTCGTAACCAGGATCATGAAATCTACGCTCTTGTACAGGACTATTTCGGACGCAATTATGAATTGTATATGGGAAGTCTTGGATTCAGCGGATGGAAAAAACTTACTTGTGTAGTTCCTCCAAGTCCAGATGGAGAACACGGAATTGTTCAGAGCAGTGCTTATTATGGAGATAAACCTGGTCTTAAGATTCTTGGTTTCCGTGTTGACTGTAATCCTGTTCAGGCTCGTGGTACATACTATATGTATCTCGATGATCTTCGTGTTGTAACAGATCTTTATGATTTGGAAAATCATGACGAAGATGACATGCTTGATAACTGGTAGTCTTTAATTAAATGCAAAATTAAAGGACGTTCGAAAGAACGTCCTTTTTTTTCAGTTTTTCAGTTTGTAGTATTTACTTCTTTTTTCTGTTTTTGTGTATTCTAATATTCCCATATGGAATAAAACCCATGTTATCAAATTTGGGTTTTTGTATATCCGGGCCGGAATATTTTTATCTTTTTCTAAAGCTATTCGTAAATCTTTTGCACAAAATTCATTTGTTTCAAGCGGGGGGAGGAGTGAAAGATAATCCTCTTTTTTATTAAATCTTCTTGTATTTATAATCTGATCAAGTCTTTTACCTGTCTTTATCCAGTCTTTCTTAAATCGGCGTTTTTTATTTTGTGTTTGAACAGGAGTATCTGTTTTTGTCCTTTCTTCAATCATATTTATTTCAACAATTTCCAGAGAAAATTTTGGATTTAATAAAATAGAATATATGCCGGTTATTTCGCTAAATATATCAAGGATGTGTCCTCGTTTTGGGCTTTTTCTGTTTGATACAAGCTGTCCATTCCTATCATAAGTTTTTATCTGTCTGTTAATTATAATTGGATGAACGATTTTGATTTTATAGTTTTCTTTTATTGTGTCCTCTATTTTTGGCAGTAGTTTAGATAAGTTTTTTGTCTGGATTTCAATAACATTTCCATTTTTAGTAACTATATCATACACATATCCATTTTTTTTAACTTCTGTTTGACCTTCGTAAAGTTCTGAATAAATGGTTTTTAAGGTTTTGTGCAGCTGGCTTTCATTTAGTGTTGAAAAACTCATCTTTTATTTCCTGTAAATTCTGTTTTTTTACTTTATGTATGAATAGTATTTTAGTGACTAGATAAATTGAATTTCAAAAAAGCTTTTTCTTAATTATTGGCATAAAAACCCGTTGACTTTAGCATTTTTTGGTATAAAATGGTCAACAAGTGGGAAATAGTGGTAAAAAGTGGTAGTAAGTGGGTATGAATCTTCTAACAGGTGAATACAATAATACGATTGACGATAAGGGTAGAGTCTCATTCCCTGTGAAATTGAGAACTGCAATTAATCAAGACGTAGTTATGGTTACCAAAGGTTTAGATCGCTGCTTATGGCTTTTTACTGCTGAAGAGTGGGAAACTTTTCAATCAAAATTGATGTCGAATGCTTCAATGATGAAAAGTAAAAGCTTGAATGTTGTGCGACATTTTATTGCACCAGCACAACCTGTCGAGTTTGATAAAAATGGCCGATTATCTATTCCACAGAGTTTGCGTGAATATGCCAGCCTTTCCAAGGACTGTACAATATTGGGTATTGCTAAGTATATGGAATTGTGGGATGCGCAGACTTATAAAGAATATCTTGCTGCAACAGAGGATTCTTTCCGTGACGCTGCAGAAGAATTCAACGATATAAATTTCTAAAAGTTTAAAATTTATAAACAGGTGGGATATAAAAAGTGGATGTTATTCACACTCCAGTTTTATTAAAAGAGTGTTTAGATTATCTTTCTCCAGTAGGTGAACCTTTCGAAAATCATTGTGTAATGATTGATTCTACATTAGGCGAAGGGGGACATACTTATAATTTCCTTAAAAAATATCCTGGTTTATCTGTAATAGGTTTAGATGCGGATTCTGTAATTCAGGCTCGTGCTAAGGAGCGTCTTGCTGAATTTGGAGACCGTGTTCATTTTTTTAACGGATGGTTTAATGAATTTTACAGTAATTATCCGGAAGAATATGAAAAACCTGATTTAATTTTATTTGATCTTGGAATTTCTGTTTTTCATTATGAAAGATCGAAAAGAGGATTTTCTTTCAGATATGATGAAAAACTTGATATGAGATTGAATGCGAACAGCGAAACTTCTGCAGAAGATCTGGTGAATGATTTGTCGGAAGAAAAACTTGCAGATTTAATTTATTTGTACGGTGAAGAAAAATTGAGCCGAAGAATTGCAAAGGCAATAGTTGAAGCAAGGAGTGGTGGAAGAATTGAATCTTCAAAAGCTCTTGCTGATATCATATGGGATGCGGTTCCTGGAAATTACAGGTATGGAAATATTCATCCTGCAACAAGAACATTCCAGGCTTTACGTATTGCAGTGAATAGTGAATTGAAGAGATTGCCGGATGCTCTTCATAACGCATTTAACGACCTGAAAGTTGGTGGAAAGATGGGTGTTATTACTTTTCATTCGCTGGAAGATCGTATTGTTAAAAATTATTTTAGAAATCTTGGAAAACAGTGCGTTTGTCCACCAGAAGTTGCAGTTTGTCGTTGTGGCGGAAAACAATGTGCTGAATTAATTACAAGAAAACCTGTTGTACCAGGCGATGAAGAAATTAAAGAAAATTCTCCATCAAGAAGTGCAAAACTGCGTGTAATAAGAAAGCTTAGAGATGATACAGAATATCATCTTGCTGGAGTTATTGGTTACTAGAATGAAGATGATTGCGAAATTAAAAGATTTTTTATTTAAAGTTCTCATTTGTCTTCTTGTTCTTGCAATTCCTGCAATGCTTTGCGTTTATGCGGTTCAGGCAAGACAGTACACAATTTTAACAAAAGAAGTACGTGAGCTTGAAAAAAAACAGGAAAAACTGATTGAGGAAAATAAAAAACTTGTAAGTGATATAGCTGTTCTTTCAAGTGCAGATCGAATTGAAAAGATTGCAGTAGAAGAACTTGGAATGCATAAAGCAGAAACTGAAGATATAGTTCGTGTAGAAATGACCGGAGAGAAAAAATGATTGCTACATTATTGACTAAAACAGAGTTGCTTAAAGCTGTAAATGGCAGTCAGCTGGGAAATGCTGATTGTGTTTTTGATGATGTTCAGACAGACAGTAGAAATGTAAGTTCTGAGAAAAAATGTATGTTTGTTCCTTTGATGGGTGAATTCCAGAATGGACATAAATATATTCCTGATGTTCTTGCAAAAAACGCATCAGTAGTTTTGATTGAAAATAAGGAATATTCAGAAAATAAAGAAAAATATAATCAGCTTGTAAAAGATAATTCAGAAGTTTGTTTTGTGCTGGTAGAAAATACTTTGACAGCTTTACAGAATGCTGCAGAAGCTTATGTTTCTAAAAAAGCAGAAAAAATGATTAGAGTTAGTATCACTGGTTCTAGTGGAAAAACTACTACAAAAGAAATGATGGTTTCTGTTTGTAAAGCATATTATGGTGATGATAATGTAGCATATACAAAAGGAAACTTAAATTCTGAAACAGGTCTTCCTTTATCAGTTTTTAAAATCCGTGGTGATGAAAAAATTGGTATTTTTGAAATGGGAATGAACCGAGAAAATGAAATTGGTGAAATCTCTAAGGTTTGGAAATCTCAGTATGGAATTATCACAAATATTGGTACTGCTCATATTGGTATTTTAGGAAGCCGTGAAAATATCGCCAGAGAAAAAAGAAAGTCTTTGGATTACATTCCTTCTACAGGTGCCGCTTTTATCTGCCAGGAAGATTCTTATGGTGATTTTTGTACTGAAAATGTAAAGGGAAAGGTTGTAAAATACGGTCCTTTAGTTGAAAAAAACTTGAGTGGTGTGGAATTTGTAGAAGACAAGGGGCTTTTTGGGACTGTCTTTACTGTTGATGGAGAAACAGTTCATCTGCCACTGTCTGGAAAATATAATTTTACAAATGCTCTTTCTGTAATTGCATGTGCAAAAGAACTTGGTATTCCTGCAGAAAAAATCAAACAGGGATTGGAAAATGTAAGTGCAGTTTCTGGACGAATGGAAACAAAACAGGTTCTTCTAAAAAATAATAAAAGAGCTATTTTGATTAAGGATTGCTATAATGCAAATCTTGATTCAATGCTTAAGGTTATTGAGTTTTGTAACAGCTTGAAACAGATTGGTAAAAAGATTTTCGTTCTTGCAGATATGAAAGAACTTGGTGCTGAATCTGAAAAATCACATCAGGCTGT
>CAMPAL010000152.1 GCA_946631855.1 uncultured Treponema sp.
CAAGCTTAGACTGTCTTTATTAATGATATTTTTAGTTAAATCTGTAAGTGGGGCATGTAAAGTTAGAATATCAGATCTTTTCAAAAGCTCTTCGAAAGAAACAAATTCTGGCATTCCAGGCTTTTTTGTTCTTGTATTGCAGATGATTTTCATACCAAAAGCTTTGCCTATTTCTGCAACTTTTGAACCGATTGCTCCATAGCCAAAAATTCCAAGAGTTTTTCCTGCTAATTCAAAAAGAGGTTCTTTCCAGTAAACAAAATCAGGGGATTTAATCCATTCACCGTCATGAACAGACTGATTATGTAATGCAATATGATTTGAAAAATATGTAATCAATGAAAATACATGTTGAGCTACTGCGTTTGTGGAGTAGGCAGGTATATTTGTTACAACAATACCACGTTTTGAACATGCTTCCAGATCTATAACATTATAACCTGTTGCACACACACCAATGTATTTTAATTTTGGGGCTTTTTGAAGAATTGCATCTGTAATTTGAACCTTGTTAACAAAAATCGCATCGGCGTCACCGATGCGATTTATTACTTCATTTTGACTAGTTCTGTCATATAAAATTACATCTGCAAATTCTTTGAACGAATCCCATGATAAATCACCTGGATTATCTGCATGGGCATCAAGAACTGCTAATTTCATTTTTAACCTATAACATCAACACCGCAACCAGAAATTGCCTTGTTAATTGCATCTTCAGCACCTGCATCATCAAAATCAACAAGTACCTGAGATTTTTCGCAATTTGCAACACAATTTGTAACACTTGCAACAGCTTTTACAGCATCCTGTACTTTAGAAGCTGTTCCATCGTCAAACATTCCAACTACATATATTTTTTTCTGCATTACAATGCTCCATTAATGATTTCAATAAATTATAACTAAGTTATTCTTTTTTTTCAATAATTTATAAGAAATATAAAAAATGATTCAGGAACTATATATTTTTATTCAATTTTTAGATCGACTTTTTGAATGCCGTAGGAATAAGGTGCAACAGAATATGGTTCAAAATAAACAGTTACAGTTTGTTTCCCAACAGTGAAAATTTGGAAATTTCCAGCCTGTGGAAATGCTCCTGTGTTGATCATTTCTCTTAAATCAGATTCTTGTGTAGGAGTTGTAAGATTAGGATTTTTTGTAATTAATTTATCGTATAGTTTTTTTCTTACAATATCTGAAAGTTGATTATAGTCCATTCCAGTTACTGTTGTAATTTTATCATACTTTGAGGTGTCGATATTGTAGTTATATGAAATTAAATTTGTATTTCCATGGGCTCCACCATTGAAAATATATGTATTTATTAAGATTGAAATATATTTTGATGATGAATTATAAACTTCTGTCTGAACAAGATATTCAAAGGGTGGAAGACTACTTTTACCGTTTTTGGAATTAATTTCATTCAAATCATTCCATTCTTTATCTGAATAAGATTTAAAGTTTTCCCAGTTAGAAAAAATTGTATTTTTTACCATTTTAGATAAATCTGGGTAAGCTTCAAAAGAAGGATATGTAATTTCTGTACGTAAAAAATCAGATTCTTCTGTAAAATTAATTGTTTTATACGACCTTGACTCCTTATTTGAATCAATTTTTGTTGTAAGACAAGACGTAAAAGTCACAGTAATAAGGACAAAAATCAAAGCAGTATAAAACAATTTTTTCATGGTATAAGACTTCCTTGTTTAGTTTTCTTTTTGATTAATTATACCAAGAATCTTCTTTTCATTAAATACTTTCATTATCAATCCACCAAGAATACAACAGATTGCAGCGGTAAGAGCAACAATTCTGTATCCTAATGGTGAACCTGCTGCCTGTTCTCCAATTTCTGCAGTTTGAACAACAGCTTTTGCAGCACCAATTGTAGCAAGTGAAGTAAACAAAAGCATAGCTAATGACTGTCCAAGTTTCATAGCGAAAGTTCTTGCGGCATAAAACATACCACTTCTAGATTCTCCAGTCTGAACTTCATCAGAAAGTGCGATATCTGCAACAATTGTTTGAGGAATAATTCCAAAAATTGCCTGAGGGAAAGACCCCAAAAGCACGATAATTGCAGCCTGTACATAAATTGGAATGAATGAAAGTTTTTCTCCTGAAAGGGCTGTAAATCCAAAGGTTAAGAAGAATCCAAAGAAAGCTGCAATTAAAAGTTTTTTCTTTCCCCATTTAGCAGCCATTTTTGTTACAAATGGATAGAAACAGAGTGAAAGAATTGTAAGTCCCCCCATCATTACTGTGGTCATGCTTTCTGGAAGATGCAAAAGACTTGTTACAAAGAATGGAAGACCAGTCTGGAACATTGCAAGCCCGAAGAAATAAATGATGTCCTGAGCAACGAAAATTCTAAAATCCTTGTTCTTGAAAGTTTTTCCCAAAGAAACAAACATATTTGAACTTGAAGGTTGAGCATCACAATAATCTTTTTCTTTAATTCCAAATGCAGGTATAAGCATGAAAATTGTTGCAAGAATAGAAAGAATAGCAAAAGTGATTCTCATTGCTGGAATACGTTCCATTCCGTTACCAATCAAAGAACCCCAAATTACAGGTGCAGTATATCCAATACAAGTTCCAACAATAAATGTAAGGGAAATGCACATTGAAAGTTTTAATTTTTCATCCTGATTATGTGGAAGTTCAGCAAGAAGGGATGTATATGGAGTACAATAACAAGTAATCAGAAAATAATAAGCCAAAACAGTTACAAATAACCATACAGTATTAATTGCACTGATTTTAGGAACTGGTGCACAGAAAACCAGAATGAAAACTAATCCGAGTGGAATAGCAGACCAGCGCATGAATGGAATTCTTCTTCCAAGTTTATTTTTACAATTATCTGACCAGTTTCCTACGAGAGGATCTGTAACTGCATCAAAAATACGACCTACAGCGGTTACAAGACCAATAAAAGTCAAGATTCCAAAAACTACACGGCCCTGTGGAATTAAAGACACCATACCTTCATTAATTGCTTCCTGATTTGGCTGATAAAAATAAACAAGCCATGAACCAATTAATCCCGAAATAATTGACCAGCCAAGCTGACCAATTGCATAACACCACATTATTCTTCTAGATAAAGTTTTCATTTTTTCCTCCTGAAATTTCGTGTTATTTTTAAGCCAGGATGACTCCTAACTTTTTATTCCATTCAACAGCATTTTTGAAAGAATCTGCAGCTGAGCTTTTCCGCTTATAAGTTCATCACTATCCAGCAGATGTCCACTTAAAGTAAGTTTTTGACAGGTACTAAAGAAGGAATGCATTAAAGCAAAATACATTTCTGTAAGACTATCTTTGTAAGATTTATTGATACTTCCGTCTTCAAAGCCCAGTTTGATTGCTTTTTCAACAAGATTTCTTACATTTGAAATAATATTTTCATAATCCATTAATTTTTCTTTTGAAATTTCATTTCTAACAGCATAAGAATCAAAAAAATAAATGAAACGTAAAAAATCATCCTGAGTTTCAAAAAGATAGATAAACTCATTCAATATTGCTTCAATCTGTTCAATACCATTTTTTGCTTCAAAATCAGGTCCAGTTAATTTTGGTAAAAAGATTTCCTGCTGTTTTTCCCATGCCCAGATTACAGTTCTTATGGCTATTTCTTCTTTTGTTTCATAATATCTGTAAAGAGAGGCAACCCCAATTTCGGCATACTTTGCAATATCTGTCATTGCAATAGTATCAATACCTTTTTGAGAAAAGAGGGCAAATGCACTTTCAAGAATTCTGTTCATTCTTTGAGTTTTCATTGCATCTTTTTCCTCAAGAAATTTTTCTTTTGCTGTCATACTTTTTAATCCTTATTTTTAATTATTCATATTTACAGCAGCTTTTACTGCGTTATATGCACCATCATAAACTCCATCTTTTTTGTTTCTTATGATTGAATTACACATTGATTCAAGAATTTCTGAATCTTCAAGCATTAATTTTATCATAGAACAGGCATATTCTGGAGTTTCACATTCCTGAGTTCCATCACCAATTTCGGCAGAATGGATAGCACCCCACATTTCATGTCCACCAACTCTTTTTATAAAAAGTTTAGGAACAGGGTAGAAGGCAAGTTCACTAGGTTTTGTAACAAGAACATCTGCGGCTCTTATTAAAAGATTGGTGATATAAACGGCAGCAAAAATGTCTTTGTTACAGAAGGCATGAATTCCTGCTGATGAATTTTCATCATTTCCATCAATTGCTTTATTTGCAAATGTACATTCTTCTTCCCAGTTGTTGAAATGAGTTTTACATAAGTTTGTATCATTCAATTCAGGAATTGTTTTTTTCATATTTTCCCAGACATTCTGATAATCACCGCAGTTTACATAGATTGCAGCTTTATTTTCTTTTACATATGGCAAAAGGAATTTAATGATTTTTTCAAAAAATTCTCCCTGAGCTCCAGCTCCTCCTATGGTCAAAAGAAAACGAACTGCCTTTCCATTTTTTGCACGATTTATTCTTTTTGCACAGTCATTTTCAATGTTTACGACCATTTCATCATCAATATAGTGACCTGTATACATAATCTGATCTTTTGGAATTGGATTTAATACTTTTCCATCAACAAAACCGTGAAGTGAACGATAACCAAAATATGTGTTATAAGTCTGTACTGTATGTAAAGCTCCTTCTGCCAGGTGCAGGGCCATTGGCCAGTTATCAGGAATAGCATTTACAACATTTTTCATTCCTGCATGAATTGCAGCCTGAGCAGGCCATACATGAGTTGCAATTAAAGGAATGTCTTTTGGAATTTCTCTAAAGATAGGGGTCATTAATTCAGCATTTTTTTGATCACCAGCGTTATAGGAAAGTTTTTTAAATCCCTCATAATTCATTGGTTCCCAGAAAAGCTTATTAAAGAGGGAAAACTTTTGAGATAAACGTGAGCCCATTGAGTAAAGATTATTCTGGTAAGAAATGATTTTAGTACAGGTAGTCTGTGGAAAAGAGTTTAAATCAAGCCAGAGTGGTGTATAGCCTAAAGAATGAGCAGCTGATGCAATTGCCATTGAAATACGATAATGTCCAAAACCCATACGAATATTACCAATAATAATTGGTTTTTCTGGCAATTGAAGATTTTTTTCATCAGTAATTACAATATTTTTTACACCAAGAGGACCAGTAATTACAGAATTATCAGTCAATCCAAGATGATATTCAGTATTTCTGTCATCTCCAAATTTCTTAATGAATTTTTTCTGACCTTTCACAGCCTTTTTATAATCTTTATTTGAAATTGAATTGTTAAAAATTTCCATAATTATTCTCCTATAATTTCGAATTTATGTTCTTTTCCAAGATTTATCAGTCCTTTATATTTTTCTGACTTAGAAAAAATTTCATACACATCTTTATCAATCTGTTTTAAGCCGAATTCTTCATTCTTAAATTTATTCTTAAAATCTAGAATTTGATTTGTAAGATTTATTTCTTCTTCAGATGAAGAATTAGACGGATCATCAGAATACATTACCTGAGAACCAAATAATAAATCTGTACAGGCAATAATTTTCTTTTCTGATTCAGAAAGACTACAGTTATCTTTTCTAATAAAAATTACATCCGGATCATTTGCAAAAACTGTTTTATCCCAGAGAGCATGACCAAGAGTATCTTTTAAGTTTAAATAAGCAGAGTTTCGGCCGTTCCAGTTCATTTTTTTG
>CAMPAL010000153.1 GCA_946631855.1 uncultured Treponema sp.
ACGGAAAGATTTACCAACCTGAGCAACT
This sequence comes from uncultured Treponema sp., assembly GCA_946631855.1. Taxonomy (GTDB): domain Bacteria; phylum Spirochaetota; class Spirochaetia; order Treponematales; family Treponemataceae; genus Treponema_D. Next base: position 29 of record CAMPAL010000153.1, read on the forward strand.
CCAAAAGGAACCTTCATACGGTTTGACTGAACAATATTCTTAAAGTCTGTAAAAATACCCTGGCAAGTTTCTGGACGAAGATAAATTAAGTGTGAATCATCTGCAATTGGTCCCTGATATGTTTTGAACATAAGGTTAAATTCGCGAACGGCTGTGTACTTGCGGTTTTTGCTTCCACAAGTTGGACAGTTGATGTTTGCGTCGATGAAAGCTTTCATTTCATCATGTGTCATTGTATCAACTGGTTTTCCAGGATTAACATCTGGATTTGCAGCAATAAAGTCTTCAATCAATTTATCTGCACGGTGACGGGCATTACATTCAAGACAGTCAACCATTGGATCTGAAAAGTGATCTACGTGACCAGAAGCTTTCCATGTTGTATGATGCTGGAAAATTGCAGAATCAAGTCCTACTACATCATCATGGAGCTGAGTCATATAATGCCACCATGCATTCTGAATATTTCTCTTAAAATCTACACCAAGTGGACCATAATCCCAGGCACCTGCCTGTCCACCATAAATTTCAGAAGCCTGATATACAAAGCCTCTTCTCTTACAAAGACTGATAATTTTATCTAAGGTACATGCGTGTGTATCTTTTTCGTTTGCCATTTTTTACTCCTTTTTCGACTCTGGCGTGGGCCGTTTTAGATATTTTTAAATAGCAGCACAGGTTTGCACTACTTTTTAAAGTTGCTTGTAAAGGTACCATAAAAGGGGGGATGATTTCAATTATGATTATTCAGTTTCAGTTTTTTTTACCTTCAGTTGCAGATTCTTTTTCATCAGTTTTTTCATCATCAGCAGCATCAACTTCTTCAAGTTCTACAACTTCATCATTATTCTCCAATGCTTCTTCAGCCTTTTCGACCAATCTTGAATTATAATCTGTATAATCTGGAGGAAGGTTATCAATCAAATCTTTCATATTATTATCCAGACTGTTATATACAAAATTGTGAATTTTTTTAATGATATCTCGGGATGTTCCATCTACAAAAAGTGCAATCAGAAGCAGTTTACCATTATTTTCTTTTACAGCATAAACAGTAATAGCACTCACAAATGAAAAACGTCCCATTGTAATAGAAACGTTATGCACAAATGTGTCCTTTTTTATATATTTGGAAAGTCTTAAAGGCAAAACTGCTGCAAAGCCCATAATACTCATATCAATAAGTCTAAAAGAAAAAAGCTGATCTCCAATAGTCAGATATCCGTTTACATCTTTTCTATCTTTCAAATCCAGACGAATACACTTACGGACACCCTTTGCCCCATTGATACTAAGAATTCCTTCCAGCTGTTTTTTAGTTTCTTCTATCTTTTTATCCAGCATTACAAAACCGCCGGGAAGCTTGAGATTCAAAAGAAACCTTTCCTGCTCTTTTGGTTTTAGTTTTACAGACAGAATACCAAGAAAAATTGATTTTAAAGATTCATCCATTTCAAAAGATTTTATAAAATTGTACCAGCCGTCAATAGTCAAAACATCATCAATAAAAATAAAACAGATGGCATTTTCAAAATGTCTTAAAAGAGGCTTTGCATATGTTAAGTCAGTAATCTTATAAACCTCATACTCTTCATTTTTCAATGAATCTATTACATAGTTTTCAATAGACAGAGGAGGATTTAAAAAGAATACTTTTCTTCCCAAAAGGGGATTTTCTCGATTTTCCATAGTATAGACTTACATTTTACCATACCATACTAATTAGTAAATGTTTTTTTATAAATATGAATTCAGGGAGTCAGACTAAAAGCTGATAAAACGTTCTTCCGGACATCTGGTGAAAAAATCTTCCAGACGGAGTTTTAAATCTTCATTATCCCGGGCATTCAAAAACTGAGTTTGTGCATAATGTGAAAATTTAAAATTTTCGGAATAATAAGTAAAAAATCTCTGTAAACGAGTCTTCCAGAATTCCTTAGGCTGATAAGTTTCGATATCTGAAATATAATCTAAAGCGAGCTGATACATATCTATCTGGGGAAGTTCTTGATTTTTTAACTGAGCAAAAATCCAGGGCTTTTTTACAGCAGCACGAGAAATCATAACTCCCTGAACATCAGGACAAACTTCCAGAGCATGATTATAGGATGCAGAATCTTTTATATTACCATTCAGATAAACTGCAACCCCATCCTTTTTGTAACGCTCAGCAATATTCTGACAATAATAATATCTTGCAGGTCGTATAAGTTTTTCTTTTTTTGTTCTTGGATGAAGAGTTAAAAGCTGAACCTTATTTTTTACCAGCATATCACAGAAGGAATAAAACTTTTCATCAGTAAAATTATCATCACCAAGTCTCAGTTTTACACTGAAACGTTTATTATCATTTTTTTCTTTATTATGACTTTCCACCACCCCAGAAACTTCTTTAATCATCTCTTCGGTTTCACTCTGAGCTTTAAGCATCCAGCCAATTCCTGCTCCAAAACGATAAATATCCGGTGCAGAACAGCCCATATTTATATCAAGACCAATTCCTGGTAAATCAAGCAGAACTTTTGCTGCTTCAACCATATTTTTAGTATCATGACCTGTAAGCTGCCAGACAAGTTTTTGAGGAACAGGAGCAGGATTTATATAAAATTTTTCAAAAGGACCACCTGTCAATAAAGTTCCTGCATTTATCATTTCGGTAAAATATTCATCACAAGCTCCGAATTTTTCTATCAGGATTCTAAAAGCAGGATGAGAAATAGTTGCCATTGGACCACAAATCAGTTTCATATCTCTAGTAATATAACAAAAAAGAATGGAAATATCATTGCATTAGTATTAATATTGAATATATAAAAAAAAACAAATTGGAGATTTTTATGTTTGACCGAAAAAAGTACAAGTCTTTTGCAAAACAACAACTTAAAAACCGCTGGGGAGTAGTAATACTCGTAATCTTACTGACAACTGTAGTTTCACTTTTATTTGATATTCCACGAATGATTCAGTCTTTTTCAGATTTCGATTTTCAGGAATACACTAATTTAATCTTAGAAGAGCCGGGTTCTGCTTACAGATATTTAATGCAAACTGTATACGGTTCAAATTCTTATCTTCTTACTTTTGTTCAGAGTTTTGTTTCAATTATTCTTTCTGTTGCCGCAATTAATGTTTATTTGAAAATGTCACGAAGCCCAGAAAAAGTAAGTCTTTCAGTTTTCTTTGAAGGATTAAACAACTGGTGGAGAGCAATTCTTGCTTATCTGTGGAATTTTCTCTGGGTTTTCCTCTGGACTATGCTCTTTATTATCCCTGGAATTGTAAAAAGCTATGCTTATTCTCAGATTTATTACATCATTGTTGAACATCCTGGCATTTCAATCACAAAAGCCATGAAAATAAGTATGATTATTACAAAAGGTCATAAAGCAGATTTATTCGTTCAGGACCTTTCTTTTATCGGCTGGTACATACTTGGAGCCCTTACATTTGGAATCGGATTCTTATGGATTACTCCTTATCGTGACATGACATTTATCAATTCATATCATGCAATGCTCAAGGAAGCACTTGAAACTGGAAAACTTAAACCAGAGGATTTAACAGAATAAAATGAAAAAAAGCGTAAAATCGGGAATTATTGTTTTTATAATTTTACTTGTTGTAATTGCAGGTCTTATTGTATTTGAAAGCCTTAGACCTTCAACAGGAATTGAAATTAATTCAACTTCCAATGTAACTGACATAATGGAAGAAAAGCTTGAAAACCGGATTAATTCAAAAGCCTATGGTAAAAAATTTATAGCAGCTGTAAAGATTGAAGGAACAATTCAGGAAGCAAATAACAGTTACAATCAGAACTGGATTCTTTCTACAATCGATGAACTGAAACATAACGAAAATAATCAGGCTCTTGCAGTATTTATTAATTCACCAGGTGGAGCAGTTTACCAGGCAGACGAAGTATACCTTGCCCTGCAGGATTACAGAACAAGCGGAAAACCTGTTTATGTTTATCAGGGATCAATGGCAGCATCAGGAGGATATTACATTTCCTGTGCCGCAAATAAGATTTATGCAAACCGCAACACATTGACCGGCTGCATTGGTGTAATTATGGGAACAACTTTTGATTTAACAGGCTTATTTGAAAAAGTCGGCATTAAATCAGAAACAATTCATTCTGGCAAAAACAAAAACATGATGAATTACAACGAACCACTTACTGATGAACAGAGGGATATAATGCAGGCAATTTGTGATGAATGCTACAAACAGTTTGTTGATATTGTTGCTAAAAACCGTCACATGCCTACTCCAAAAGCAATAAATCTTTCTGACGGAAGACTTTACACCGCAAATCAGGCTTTGGAAAACGGACTTATTGATGCTGTTGATTCATGGGATCATATGATTGATGACCTGGCAAATGATGAACTTAAAATGCCTGGCCTAAAAGTAAAAGTTTATCAATACAAGCGTAAAAATAATTTCAGAGATATAGTTCTTGGAAGTGCAAAAGAATTATCACAGGCAAAAACTGCCGCAACTCTGGGACTTCCTGTTTCAGTTGTTGAAGAAATGAATAACCTTCCAATGACCCCAATGTATCTTTACAAATAAATCGATTCAAAATAATTCAGGTACTCCAGATTTTCTGGAGTACTTTTTTTTAACAAAGCCTTATTTTATACAAACCAGCCTTTTTTCCGTTCACCAGTGTATGCAGGTAATCCTCCTGCACTAAATTTAACTCAGATATTACATCTTCCAGTTCTTCTTTTCTTGCAGAAAGAATAATCATTTTTCCATCATCTTTTAAAACTCTTTTAAATGATTCGAACATTTTTTTATAAAAAAGACGCACATCTCCAATATCTTCGTAAAATCCCCATGGAGGATCTGTTATAACCAGATTTACAGATTTATCCTCTATATGAGAAAGAGAAAATACATCAGCCTTTCGCAAATCAACAAGAGGATTGTCTTTTAACTGTTTTTTCTGACCAAGCAGTTTGATTTTTTCATCATCAATATCACTTGCATAAAGTTTTGAAAAACGGAATTTTTTTGCCAGCTGAACAGGAATTGATCCGTAACCACAAAAAGGTTCAAGAATTACATCATCCGGTTTTATATCAGCAAAAGCAGCAATTAAATAAGCAATTTCAGGTCTTAATTCCCCTTTATTCAGATTTTTTTCAGTAAATTCTCTTTTAGAAATCAACTGTCCGCAAAAAGCAAAACCTTCCCTTCTAATTGAGTACCAGATTTCTGTATCCGGAGTAACTTTATTCAAAATCAAACGGGAATTTCTTAAAACAGTTTCCTCTGCCCTTCTGGAAATATTTTTATCAACACTTGTAAACTGATTTTCCTGACTGAACCTAACTCTGAAAGAACCTTTATTAATAAGGTAATATTTTTTTTCTGCAGAAACAGCTCCAACCATTGAAGGAAAATTGAGTCCCTTACCCTTCCAGGTTTTTAAAACAAAAAAAGTATTATTAAAATAAATGATTTTTTCCAGATCCCTGGAATTTCCTGCATACTGGTAATGAATTAGTCCATCATAAAGAGAAATGATTTTACAGGAAGGAAGTCTTTGTACTAAATCCTTTTTAACAACATCCTGAAAGCCTGTAATAAAAGAAGAAACATATTCAGCCATAAATTCAAGTATATAAATTTCCC
>CAMPAL010000154.1 GCA_946631855.1 uncultured Treponema sp.
CTGGATATATTAAAAGCATTTTTTGAACAGGAAAACATAAAATTCAAATTAACCGGTATTCTTTCTACCCACTGCCATGCCGATCACGTTGGCGGTCATAATTTTATAAAAGAAGAAACCAGCTGCCAGATTTACGCTTCAAAACACGAAAGAAGCTGCATGGAAACTCCAATGATTCAATGCATCACACTCTGGGGCGGATATCCACCACACGAGCTTAGAACCCTATATTTCAAACCAGGCGAAACAGATGTTGACAAAATCATAGGAAAAAATGATGTAATCCCTCTTTCCGGCAAAAGAAAAATATCTTTTATGGAATTGAACGGACACAGTCATCAGGAAATTGTAGTAATTGTAAGTGATGATAAAGACAAAAAAGTTCTTTTTACTGGAGATTCAATTTTTCCAAGAGGAGAAATTATCCAGCACTGGATTCCTCTTATTGCAAATCCAGTTGAATTTATGGACTCTCTCGATAAACTCTGCGAAATACAAAATGTTGAGTGGTGTATTCCTGGCCATGGAGATTTTTTAAGTAAAAACATTCAGGAAGCAGCAGAGATGAATAAAATCGCCATTATGTCTACCCGAATGGCAATTTTAGATGCCCTTAAAAACCATAAAAAAATGACCTGCGAGCAAATTGTAAAATATGTTGCAGATAAAAATAATTTGAATATGACTCTTCCTCAATGGGCTTTAATTGGTTCCACAGTTCGTTCTTACCTCTCAATCATGCACGATGCGAGAGAGATAAAAATGAAAGTGGAGAAAAATTATCTGTATTTCTTTATTGAAGATTGATTTTTACTGATTCATCCCAGTTTTGCATAATTGCAACACCACTGGAAGTTCCGATTCGGTTTGCACCAGCTTCCAGCATGGTGATTACAGTTCTTGCAGATCTGATTCCGCCAGAAGCTTTTACACCCATATCAGGACCAACAGTTTCCCTCATCAGTTTTACATGATGTTCACTTGCTCCGTTTGGAAGTAAAGATCCGTCTATAGATTTTGGAGCAGCGAAACCAGTAGAAGTTTTTACAAAATCAGCCCCAGCCTTTTTTGCACAAAGACAAACATTTACAATAGTTTCATCATCTAAAAGACAGGTTTCGATTATAGTTTTGACAATTATATTTTTATTCAGTTCTTTTCCGGCAGCCTTGCAGGCCTGAACTACTTCAAGAATATCTGTAGCAACTTCTGTAATTCTTCCATCTTTAGCAGCCCCGATATTAATCACCATATCAATTTCGTCTGCACCATTGTTAATTGCATTTACAGCTTCGTTGATTTTATCTTTTGTTGTAGTAGCTCCCAGAGGAAATCCTACAACTGTACAAACTTTTACAGCTGATGAGGCAAGTTCTGTTTTAGCACAGGAAACATAAACAGGATTTACACAAACAGAAGCAAAACCATAACGTTCAGCTTCCTGACAAAGCATTACAATCTGATTAATTCCAGCCTGTGGGGCAAGTAATGTGTGATCAATATAAGATGCAACTTCTTTCTTAGTCATGAGTGTGATTATACTTAAGTATAGACTTTTGTTCAAATATTAGTTGCGAATTTAGCCTTCTTGATGTATCATAAGCAAAACTGAATTTTCTAAAAAACTGTAATATCTGGCAATATGCAGTTTATAAAATACGGAAAATTTTATAAGGAGCAAAAATTATGGCATTCAAAATTACTGATCAGTGTGTAAACTGTGGAACATGTGAACCAGATTGTCCTGTTGCAGCAATCTCAGAACAGAATAACGTACGTGTTATTGATGCAGACAAATGTATCAGCTGTGGAACATGTGCAGCAGAATGTCCAGCAGAAGCAATTATTGAAGAATAATTGACCATTTTTTTGGATTATGAGAGGGACTTCCAGACAGGAGTCCCTTTTTTTTTATAAAACATGAAAAAGATTTTTTGTATTCTTACACTTCTAAGTTCTCTTTTTTTCCTTTCAGCAGAAGATGATAAAATCACTCCTTATAAACTGGATTTAGATAAACTTCCTGTTATAGAAAGTCTTTCGCCATCCAGAGCAAATACTGTTTTTTCAGATTATCAGTCTGTAATAAGTTCCAACCAGAAAGCCATAAGTGCCGGAAGAAAACCTGAATATATGTTCTTTTTATATAAAAATACAGAAAGATTTACATTCCAGGCCCTTGCTGCAAGATGCTGTATAACTCAGGAAACGCTTGCAACTCTTAATCAGATTGAAAATGCCCAGGATGATATAAAAGACAGAACACTTATTCTTCCAACGGTAAACGGGCTTTACATTCCAGTGAATAAAACAATTAACTCGGTGGAAGCCCTTCTTCAGGAAAATTACAGTACTCTAACCTTAACAAAAAATGACTTATATTATAATATTGATGGAAGGGACTACCTTTTTCTGCAGAACAAACGCTTTTCACCAACAGAACGAGCCTACTTCCTGGATTCAGCATTAAGACTCCCTATAAACAGAGATTCTTTCACGGTTTCATCTGAATTTGGAAAAAGAAAAAATCCTTTTTCAGGAAAAATCAAAAATCATAACGGAATTGATCTTGCAGCGGCAGAAGGAACTCCTGTTTATGCAATAAAAGACGGAGCAGTTTATTCAAATATTGAAAATGATCCGGAATTTGGAAACTACATAATTCTTACTCATGACACTGGAAAAATGACCAGCGTTTATGCACATCTTTCAAAGAGCCTTGTTGAGCGATACCAATCTGTGCGAAAAGGTGATATTATAGGTTATGTAGGTCAAACCGGAATGGCAACGGGTCCTCACCTCCACTTTGAAATAAGGCAGGGTGGAAAAGCAGAAGACCCAAGAACAAAACTTAGAATGGACGAAAAATGAAAAGATTAATAAAGAAACAATTGATTTTCTCATTAATGCTGGCTGCACTTTCCTCTTCCCTGTTTGCAGAATCCTTCAGGGTTAGTAAAGTCCATTCTGTTTCAATCACACAGGAAACTACTTCAGAAGGTCTTGCCCGACTCGGAATAAATGATGCTCTTGCAATCGAACTTCCATCTGACCAGACTTTTATAGAAGGACTGGAACTTAAGATGGATATTCCAGAATCAGTTGCTTACTGGATGGATTCTGTTGCATGTTCAGTTTATGCAAATATAAAACCTGTACCAAAACCTTCGCAGATTGACTATTCAGGTACAAGAGCCTATGTAAGCACCTTGCCTGGAAAACTTTCCTGGGTTTTGCAGATACCAACTAAAAAAGAAAATTCGATTAAATCAAATAAATACACAACAAAAGTTGATTCAATAATTACCCCACAAAACAACGTAATTTTTATCCGTTTACAGCCTGTCATGAAAGGAGTTCCAGAAGAAACTTCAAACGCTATCATTCCTATTACTGTAAAACCAATTCTTACAAACAAGGGTATGCTCAATATCAACCTTAAATCTGCTGATGAAAAAACACAAAACTGCACTTTATATATTGATGATAATGTTGTTGATATAAATACTTCAAAAAAAATTATGCTGGATACAGGCGTTCATAACATTTCCATTATTTCAGAAGCATACAGAAATGAAATCAGAACAGTAAGAATAGATCAGGCAAAAATTACTGATTTAACTGTTGAAATGAAAAGTATTGAACCTACCCTTTTAATTACAGCACCAGAAGGAACAAAAATTCTTCTTGATGATGAAGTATGTACAAATATCGGCAAGGAATTTCAGATTACCGAAGGAGAGCATAAAATCAAATTTTCTATCGGTGATTATGAAATTGTAAGAAGCATTTCTGCCATCAAGGGAAAAACTTATAAGGCAAACTTTTCTCTTGCACTGGAAATTAACGAAGAATAATTTTTTTATTTTTTAATTTTTTTTCTTATTTCAATTAAAGATTTCGGGTACCACAGACGATAATAAATATATCGGGAACATTTTCCCCTCCCACCCATGTTCCCGATTGCCTGATGGGCATGGCTCGGTTCTACCGAGCCTTTTTTTTGTCCAAATCATCTTTCCAAATCATCTTATTGTAACTAAGAGTTAAATCATTTATAATTACAAGATATGACTAAGATTAAAAAATCCGGAATTGTAATTTTATCTTTGTTTTTCATCAATGCCATTCTGCTGGGAGCATTTCTTGGCTGGGCACTTTCCGAAACTATAAATATTAAAAATTCAGAATTTATTACAGAATTTGAAACAGCACTTCCATCTAAACTCCTGGATATAAATGGAGAAATTATCACTGAATTTGCTTCAGATGAAAAACGTGAAATTATTTCATTTCAGGAACTTCCTCAGACTCTTATTGATGCACTTATAACTCGTGAAGACAGAATTTTCTTTTCTCATAAAGGATTCAGTTTTAAAGCTTTAATGCGAGCTGTAATTGGTAAACTTACAGGAAAATCACTTGGTGGTGGTTCAACTTTAACACAGCAGATTGCAGGTACACTTTATTGTGACCGTACAGATATGACCTATACCAGAAAACTCTGGGAATTGTGGTGGGCTATTCAAATGGAACGCCGCTATTCTAAAAATGAAATTCTTGAACTCTATCTGAATAAAATTTATTTTGGTGGAGGAACTTACGGTGTAAATGCGGCATCAAAATATTACTTTGGTCATGATGCAACTCAAATTACACCGGCAGAAGCAGCTATTCTTGTAATCCAGCTTTCTAACCCTGCTTATTACAATCCATTTGATCATCCAAACAGAGCTATGACTCGCCAGAAAGGGGTTCTGGATTCAATGGTAGCAAATGGTTATATCACTCAGGAAGAAGCAAATACATCTTTTGAAGATTACTGGGCAGGTTTTGATTATACAAGAACTTCTACCTCAGCATATATGATGCGAGATGATAAAGCTCCATGGTTTAGTGAATATGTTCGCCGTGAATTAAAAAATATGATTTATGGTTCGGATGATATTTACACATCTGGTTTTACAGTAAATACAACTCTCAATCTAAAACATCAGATAATTGCTCAGGATGTAATGTCTAAATGGATTGAAGAAGCAAACAGACGCTACAAGCAGGAACATTCTTCAAAATCAAATCTTGCATTTAATACTTACATTCCTCTTACAGAAATGCTTTCTCTGCTCTTTGACATTCCTTCTATCAAAGTTAGTGAACAGAGAGCTGAAAAGGTTGCAAACTCAACCTTCATTGAAGAAGTGAATCCTGTTCTGGATATTATTTCCCTTATGACCGGTACAGACGGATTGAAGGTGAACATTATCAACCGTGCAACAGCTATTTCTAAACAGGAAGAAGAAAAAACAACAATTGAAGGAACAATGATAGCCCTCAATCATGAAAACGGCTATATCGATGCTCTGGTTGGTGGAAGCAAGTTTGATTCTGAAAACCAGTTTATTCGTGCAACTCAGGCAAAAGTACAGCCAGGTTCTACATTCAAGCCTTTGTACTACTCTGCTGCTATTGATACAAGAAAATACACTCCAACCACTCAG
>CAMPAL010000155.1 GCA_946631855.1 uncultured Treponema sp.
GGTTGAATGTAACCATACACTGATACTGGTTCCAGATGTTTACCATGCGGTTTACCTTGTCTTCTGGAGTGTTTACATTCAAGATACCAAGAAGTTTGTCCCAGTAAGCGCGAAGTTCTTTCATACCAGCAGCAAATTTTTCTGGTGTGTTGTATTTTTCAATCATAGCAAGGGCTTTTTCCTTGTTGATTGTTTTTCCGTCAGCTTCGAATTTCTTTTCAACTGGCATTTCAACATAACCAAGTACGAATACTAAAGTTTTTGATTCGCCTGCTTTTAAAGTAATTTCTTTGTAATGAGAAGCAATTGGAGACCATCCGTCAGCAAGAGAGTTTCCGCATTTTCCGTCTAAAACCTGCTGTGGATTGTTGAATCCGTTGTAAAGACCAATGAATGTGTCGCGGTCTGTGTCGTATCCATCAATCTTATCGTTTACAGAATAGAAAGCAAAATGATTACGACGGTCACGATATTCTGTTTTGTGGTAGATAACTGAATCTTTTATTTCTACACGACCAGTAGAGAAGTTTCTCTGGAAGTTTGTGCAGTCATCCTGAGCATCCCAAAGACACCATTCTGCGAAAGACCAGAATTTGAATGTTTTTGTAGATTTGCTTTCGTTTGTAAGAACAACCTGCTGAACTTCTCCATCATAATCCTGTGGAACGAAGAAAGTAACTTCAGCTTTCAAATCATTTTTCTTACCAGTAATGATTGTGTAGCCCATACCGTGACGACATTCGTATGAATCAAGTTCAGTCTTTACTGGAGACCAGCCTGGATTCCAGATTGTTCCGTTATCATTAATATAGAAATAACGTCCACCCATATCGATAGGTACGTTGTTGTAGCGGTAACGTGTGATACGGCGAAGGCGTGCATCTTTATAGAAAGAATATCCTCCGGCTGTGTTAGAAATTAAAGAAAAGAACCCCTGTGTTCCAAGGTAGTTAATCCATGGATAAGGAGTTTTTGGAGTAGTAATAACATACTCTCTTTTGGCATCATCAAAATGTCCGAACTTCATTTATGTCTCCTGTATACGGCCAAAAGAGGCCTTTTTAGTTTACGAAAACGTTGTAGTAGAAGTATACAATAAAGTCCAGGATAAAACAAGGTAAAATCCCCTAAATTTTCTTTTATAAATTAAAAAAATGAATCAGATTTTTTTTACGCTTCCACCTTTAAGAAGTCGTCCTGTAATCATTATTTGTTGACTTTTGAAGTTATCTCCATCTTCAATATTTTTGATTAAGTTTTCTCCCATTGTTTTACCAATTTCAAAACCGTTCTGTTCGTAGGTGGTAAGAGGGGGAATCATAAGAGAGGTAAGCATAATTCCATCATATCCGACAATGCTGATATCCTTTCCAAGTTCCAGTTTATGTCCGTTGATGATTCTGATTCCTCCAAGACTTGAATAGTCGTCCGGGTAAAAAATACAGGTTGGAGGATCTGGTAAATCAAGGAGGATACTTGTTGCTTCTGAACTTGTAATAGGGTCGTGGTAGAGCCCCTGGGCAAAATATTCTTTTGGAATTTTTATACCGTGTTTAGCACAAACTTCCTTAAATATTTGAATTCGTTCTTTTGTTACAAGAGTATCTTCACCATGAATCATGGCAATTTTTTTGTGTCCCATCGAAATAACATATTCTGTCAGCTCAGACATTCCTTTTTTATTATCACTCATTATTGCTGTGTGATTATTGTCGTAGAAATAGTCCAGTGTGACAGTTGGAATTTCGCTTTGAACCAGTCGGGTTATTCCAGGATCGTTGAAGTTTGCAGAAAGAATTGCAACTCCATCAAAATTGCGGCCCTTTACGTGATTGTAGTAATCATAATTTGCAGATTCGTCCTGGCTGGTGAAGGTGATATCGTAACCTTTTTCCTGAGCTGTAGTCTGTAAACCGCTGATGATTTTTGCAAAGTACTGGTGCTGAAAGCCTGCTTTTGTTTTGTCTTCAAAAATCACACCAATATTGTTAGTGCGGTTTGTTCTTAATGTTCTTGCCGCAAGATTTGGATGATAACCCATTTCGGCAGCCTTTTTTTGAATCAGCTGGATTGTTTCTTCGCTAATCTCTCTGCTGCCTTTTAATGCCTTACTTACTGTTGAAAATGAAACTTTACACTCTTTCGCGATATCTTTTAACGTAACCATGGTAGTTAATACTTTACTTTCAAAAATGTTTTTTCGCAAACGTTTTCGTAAAAAATAATTGAGAATTGTTGATAGCAGTTATATAATTTTAAACCCCTAGGAGTTTTTATGGAGAAAAAGGAAAAAAGATCTAGCTTAGTTACAAATGTAGCTTTGTTTATTGGTTTTGTTGTTTTAATTTGTAATGTCGGACAGTTTATTGTTATTTCTCGTGATGTGAAAAAAGATTCTGTTGCTTCAGAAATTTCTGACTTGAGAAATCTGTCTGAATCTTATGTTCTGGCTATAGAGAATAAGCTTGAGTGTTATAATGAAGCTTTGGATTATTACACCAATGCTGATATTGTTCAGACTGGTGATATTGAAGCAATTGGTGCCTGGCTTGTAGAACATGAACATGTAAGAGATAACGATTTTGACTACATTATGATTGCGGGACCTGACGGTCATACTTACAACGATATTGGTACAAGAACTCAAATTTCAGAACGTCCGTATTTTAAGGCAATTATGAAAGAAGGAAAGGATGAATATATTGATGATCCTGTTCTTTCTAAAACTACAGGACAGTCTGTAATTCATATTACAAAAGCTCTTAAAGCTAACGGCAAGACAATAGGTATGGTCGCTGGTGTAGTTAATCTTAATAAGATTGGCGAAATTATGGCTGGTGTAAAAGTTGGTGATAAAGGATATGGATGGCTTTTAGCTAGTGATGGAACCTGTATAGCACATCCTCAGGCTGACTTTGTAATGCAGAAAAACTTTATCTCAGGTCTTTCTGCAGGTTTTGAAGATATGATGGACCTTGCTGTTGAAATTTCTGCGGGAAAAGACGGTCACAGATGGGTGAACGGTTATCCAAAAGGTAAGGATCTTATTTTGTATCACGGATTTACACTAACTCCTTGGGGATTTGCAATTACAGTTCCAGATTCTCAGGTTTTCGCTTTGTCAAATAAGATTCAGAACCAGATTGGTGGATTCTCTATTCTAATCCTTATTATTTTACTTGTACTTGCTTCTGTAATTCTTGTTGTTTCATTCAAGCCACTCAAAGCAATTGAAACTGCAATTACAGATATTGCTTCCGGAGATGCAGATTTAACCAGAAGAATTTCAATCAATTCTAATAATGAAATTGGTTATGTAGTAAAAGGATTCAATAAATTTACAGAAAAACTTCAGACTATTATTGGTGATGTAAAGGCATCTAAAAATAATCTTTCTGTTGCGGGTGAAGATATGCTTGCTACTTCTCAGGATACAGCCAGTGCAATCACCCAGATTATTGCCAATATTGAAAGCGTTAGAAATCAGATTGTGAACCAGAGTGCCAGTGTAGAAGAGACTGCCGGGGCAGTAAATCAGATTGCATCAAATATTGAATCTCTTGAACGTATGATTGAAACTCAGTCTGCCGGAATAACACAGGCCTCTGCCGCTGTAGAAGAAATGATTGGAAATATTGGAAGTGTAAACCTTTCTGTAGATAAAATGGCTTCATCATTTGATGAATTACAACAGGATGCACGTTCAGGAATTGAAAAGCAGCAGGATGTAAACGAAAGAATCCACCAGATTGAAGAACAGTCTGCAATGCTTCAGGAAGCAAACGCTGCAATTTCTGCAGTTGCTGAACAGACAAATCTTCTTGCTATGAATGCGGCAATCGAAGCGGCTCATGCGGGTGAAGCAGGTAAGGGCTTCTCTGTTGTTGCTGATGAAATACGTAAGCTTTCAGAAACATCTACCGCTCAGTCAAAGACAATTGGTACACAGCTTTCAAATATTACAGAATCAATTTTAAGTGTTGCAAATGTTTCTCAGGATTCAAGTGCGGCATTTGAATCTGTATCAAAGAAGATTAAGGAAACAGATCAGCTGGTTAGTCAGATTAAAGCGGCAATGGAAGAACAGAATGAAGGTTCTAAACAGATTACAGAAGCTTTGCATTCAATGAATGATAACTCAATTGAAGTTCGTAATGCTTCTGCAGAAATGACAGAAGGAAATAAGGCCATTCTTGAAGAGATTCGTCGTTTGCAGGAGGCTACTTCTGTGATGAAGAGCAGCGTAGATGAAATGTCTGTTGGTGCAACTAAGATTAATGAAACTGGTTCTACATTGAGCAACATTTCTAACGATGTAAAAGATGCAATCAATAAGATTGGTTCTCAGATTGATTTGTTTAAGGTTTAATAAAATAATAAATTGATTTGTTAAAATGAAAAGACCTGGCTTAAAAACCAGGTCTTTTCATTTTGGGGGGAAAGGCGAGTTTTTGTGTTTTTTGCGAAAGCAAAAATCGGTGCGTCCTTATGCACCGAAACAAAATACTCGTGAAGGTCGCCAAAGGCGACCGACTTTCATTGCTGTCATAGCGGTCGCTTTGCAGCGACCTTAGCGAGTTTTGTGCATACAAAACTCGTTACTAATTTAATCCGAAGGATTAAATTAGTGGCTTCATTGCAGTCATGTATGCTCGCAACTTGCGGCCAACAACTTCGATTGGGTGGTTGCGGATTTCTGTGTTTACTTCTACCAATTCTGCGTTGCTTACTGAAGTGTCTTTTGAATCAAGGCCTTTTCCAATAACATCAGTGTGAAGTTTTGGCATAAGATCTTTTGCCATCATTGGTGCTGCGACATTTGCGAAGAGGTAACATCCGTATTCTGCTGTATCAGAAATTACACGGTTCATTTCGTATAAACGTTTGCGGTCAATGAGGTTTGCAATAAGAGGAACTTCGTGGAGAGATTCGTAGTATGCTGATTCAGGTTTAATTCCTGCATCAACCATAGTTTCGAATGCAAGTTCACATCCAGCTTTAACCATGGCAACCATAAGAATGCCCTTGTCAAAATATTCCTGTTCAGTAATTTCTTCTGAACTTTCTTTTGTAGATTCGAATGGAAGTTTTCCAGTTTCTTCACGCCATGTAAGAAGATCGTGGTCTTTGTTAGCCCAGTCCTTCATCATTGTTGAAGAGAATTTTCCAGAAATAATATCATCCATATGTTTCTGATAAAGTGGAGCGAGCAGAGTCTTAATTTCTTTTGAAAGCTGATTAGCCTTGATTTTTGCAGGGTTAGAAAGACGATCCATCATATTTGTAATTCCACCCCATTTCAAAGCTTCAGAAACTACGTTCCATCCGTGCATCAAAAGTTTTGTTGCATATTCTGGAGCAATTCCTTCTGAAACCATCTTGTCATAACATACGATAGTACCAGCCTGGAGCATACCGCAAAGAATTGTCTGTTCACCCATAAGGTCAGATTTAACTTCTGCAATAAATGATG
>CAMPAL010000156.1 GCA_946631855.1 uncultured Treponema sp.
TAAGACAGCCTGCTTTATCACCAGCCATCAAAACTTTTGGGAAAACTTCATTTACTTTAAATCCAAATTTTGCAACATAAGGTATTTTTTCAAATTTTGCAGCATAGTCTGGATTATATTCTGATTTTCCATTTACAGTTTTGATTGGGAACATTCCAGATGCATCACCAACTCCAATTACTTTTTCTCCTGTAAGCATGTAATGAATATATGCTGCAAGAGTGTAAACTTTAGAGATTTTAGAGATGTGTTCTTCTTTGTTTAAGATAGCCTGATAAAGATGTGATGCAGACCAGCGTTCTGGAACAGGGAAATTAAAAAGATCAGAAAGTTCTTTTGAAGCCTGTCCTGTGATTGTATTTCGCCAGGTTCTGAATGGAACTAAAAGATTATCATCCTTATCAAATGCAAGATATCCATGCATCATTGCAGAAATACCTGCTGATTTTATTTTTGTAAGTTTGATTCCGTATTTTTCAGAAACATCTTTTTTTAAATCTGCATAACAGGTCTGGAGTCCTTCATGAATCTGTGAAAGAGGATATGTCCAGATTCCATTATCAAGGGTATTTTCCCAGGTGTAAGAACCGTTTGCTATAGGTTCAAATTTATCATTAATCAAAACAGCCTTGATGCGTGTTGATCCGAATTCAATTCCAAGAAAAGCGTTTCCGCCAGCAATAATTTCACTATTTGTCATTTAGTTAATCCTTTAACTTAAATTATATTATTTTTTTTTCATTAAGCAAATATTAACTTATCTAAAAAGTGTTATAAGTGCTGAATTTTTAGCATAAAAGTATCATAAAAAATAAGTGTTTTTTTTCTTCAAAAAAGATTAATATATGGATATGGATTTAAAACATTTACAGAATATACAAACAGTTTTTGATGATGCTGTTGCAGCGCATAAAGTTGCAGGATTAAATTGTGCCGTTTATAAAGACGGTAAAGAAATGGGATACTGGCAGGCAGGTTATTCTGACCTTGAAAATAAAAAAGCATTTAATCGTGATACAATCTGCCGTCTTTTTTCAATGTCTAAACCAGTTACCTGTGTTGCTGCCTGGATTTTGATTGAGCAGGGCAAAATTGATATTGCTGATGAAGTAGGAAAATATATTCCTGAATACTGGAATCTTCAGATTAGTTATGATTCTGGCCGTAAAGGCACAATGAAAAAATCAAACCGTAATGTAACAATTCAGGATCTTCTGAATATGACTTCAGGTTTTACTTATGGTGCCTGGTGGGATGGAGCTCCTTATGGTGAACATCTGACTTCAGATTTAATTGCTGAATTAAATGAAGATTGTCTTGGTCCATGTAAAATTTCTACAATGGATTTTGCAAAAAAACTTGCAAAAATTCCTGTTTCTTTTGAACCTGGAACAAATTATGCTTACGGTCTTTCTGCAGATATTATGGGAGCTGTAATTGAAGTAGTTTCTGGTATGAAGTTTTCTGAATTCTTAAAGAAAAATATTTTTGAACCTTTAGGAATGAAAGATACAGATTTTTATGTTCCTTCTGAAAAACAAAATAGACTTTCCAAAGTGTATGCCTGTGATAATGAAAAAGATATGATTCTTTTTGAAAATCCTAATCTTGGTATTCAGAATAAAATGGATCATGCACCAAGTTTTGAAAGTGGTGGAGCAGGACTTTGTTCAACTCTGGATGACTACTTAAAATTTGCCCTGATGCTCGTGAACGGTGGTGAATATAATGGAAAAAGAATCCTTCAGAAAAAAACTGTTGAATATTTTACCAAGGCAAGACTCAGACAGGATTTGCAGGAATGTTTTAATAAAAATATGGAACATTTTTCTGGTTATACTTACTGTAATTTCTTAAGAGTTGCCTTTGAACCTGGACGTTGTAAGTATTTAACAGAAGAAGGTGAGTTTGGCTGGGATGGCTGGCTTGGACCATATCTTTCTGTTGATATTAAAAATAATCTTGTTATTGTAATGCTTATGCAAAAAACAGGGGCTGGAACTTGGGAAGTTACCCGAAAATGTAAAAATATTATCAATTCTTCTTTATAATAGGTTTGTATAGTAAACTACTAGACATCAATCTTTTATATTGTTAAAATGATAGAATCATTTAGGGGGTATTTAATGATTTTCCCATTGGAACAGCTTGTAGAATATAAAAACAATATTTATGAAATCACAGTTGCTGCTAGTCATCGTGCATATCAGATGGCAAAAGTAGAAGATCCTGAAATTGAAGCTAATAACGATAAAGTAGTTTCACTTGCTGCTAAACAGCTTTTTACAAATCAGGTACGTATTGGATATACAGAGTTGTAATGCAAAAATTCCTGTAATTGTAATTTTTGCTCCAACAGCTTCCGGAAAGACTGCCTTAACAAGAGAACTTTTTTCTCCAAAAGGCAGTCATTTTCTTTTTAAAGCAGAAATTATAAGTGCTGACTCCCAGGCCGTCTACAGGGGTATGGATATTGGGACTGCAAAACCCGACAAAGCCTTTCAGAAAGAACTTCCTCATCATCTTATTGATATTCTTGAACCAGACCAGCAGTTTAACGTTTCAGATTTTATTGATGCTGCAGATAAGGCATGCCTGGAAATTTATTCACGGGGTGCAATTCCTGTTGTTTGTGGAGGAACTGGTTTTTATATCAGAAATTTTCTTTATGGTATTCCTCCGACCCCAGTTTCAGATGAAAAATTAAGAAATCAATTAAAAGAAAGAATAAAACTTGAAGGAAATAAAGCTTTATATGAGGAATTGAAAAAAATAGATCCTCAGAGTGCAGAAAAAATCCATGTAAATGATGCCTACAGAATCTGCAGGGCTTTAGAAGTGTTTTATCTTTCCGGCAAAACAAGAAGTTCTTTTAGTCTTGAACAGAAACTTCGGGATAAATTTAATTTTATATTTATAGTTTTAGAACCTGAAAGAGAAGTTTTGTATCAGAGAATCAGACAAAGAGTTGATATGATGTTTGAACTTGGCCTGAAAAAAGAAGTTGAAGCTTTGAAGGCGAGGGGATTCAATAAAGAAACTCCAGGCTTAAAGGCAATCGGTTATAGTGAATGGTTCGACTGCGAGGATGAAGAAGAAATCAGGGAATTAATAAAACACCACAGCTGTAAATATGCAAAAAAACAGTATACCTATATTCGTGATATTCCCGGTTCCTCTCTGGTCCAGTATAGTGAATCTGAAGAAGATATTAATAAGGTTTCAAAAATTATTTTAAATTTCCTGTAAAGACTGGGCCATAAGAGCTTTCATTGTCTGTTTGTTTTCATACATAAGTTTATCTGCTCTTTCAAAGACACTGTTTACATCTTCATCAATTTTAGGATCATAAATTGCAAGTCCTGAAGCCATAGAAATTCTTTCCCATGGTTTACAGTCCGTTTTTATGGCATAACCTTCGATTGCAACTTCAAAAGCATGCATTAATTCTTTATGGAAATTAAAATCAGTGTTTTCAAGAATTACTACAAATTCATCACCACCGATGCGGAATACTGGAGAGTGTGTAAAGATTGTACAAATGATTGAGCAGGAACTGACAATATAGATATTTCCGTTTTCATGACCATATACATCGTTTATGTGTTTTAAGCAGTTTAAGTCTATCATTACAAGTCCAAATTCTGCTTTTTTATTGGCAATTTTTTCATTTAATTTGCTTATGGCAATATCGTAGGCGGCCTTGTTTTTTACGTGAGTAAGGGCATCCTGATAGGCAATCATTCCAAGTTTTGAAGCACTTTCTTTCAAATTGGAAATTTTATTTTCTGCTTCAACAATGTTTTTTGCATAAGCCTTAATATCATCAGCCATTTTTGTAACAGCGTCAGAAAGGGCTTCTACTTCATTTCCAGTGTGAATAACCGGCTGATTATAAATCAAAAGATCCGGATTACTTAGGTTATGACTTGTACGGGCAAATTGAACGACACTTTCTTCAAGTAGTCTGATTGGTTTTGTAATATTATGTTTTGCCCAGAAGATAAAAAACATGTAGAAAAGGAAACCAATTCCTAATATAAGAACTACATTTAAAAGAAGGTGTTTCCATAAAGTTTTGTAGATATTTGAAATTGAAAGATCTGCGGCAAGAACTGTAAAGGTAGTTCCGTCGGAAGTTGTCAGTGGCAGCATTCCAGTGTAATCAAATCCCCAGATGGTGGATTCTTTGTCTTTTTCAAAACTGATTTGTCCCGGAGTTTTCATTGCTTCTGCAAATGAACGAACTGTTTCTTCTGGAAAGTCATCAAAAATATCACCTAAAAAATTTTGCTGATCATATTCATATAATATTTCTTCTTTTGTCATTCCGGTCATAACGGTAAGGCAGGTGTGATATTTTTCTATATCCAGCGGAGTGACAATGTAAAGATAATGAACATTTCCTGTATCAAGAATATCATTCATCAGCTGCTGAACTTCATTGTAATTTTCTGATTTTGTATTAGTCAGCATACATTCGTATAAATCATTTGTATCAATATTAGATTCTATGAATCTTAAAACATCTGTAAGATAACTATTGTATCGTTCGTAAAGGGCACGATTGAAGGAATGATAGTTTACAAAGCTTATTACAAGACATATAAAGAGGATAAAAGATATACAAAAAATTGAAATACTTGTATTTAATGGCTTTTTGTTCATTTTTTTTATTTTATTCCAATTTAAAAAAAACGCAATGTTATTTTAGATAGACAAGAGGTTCTTTTCCCTGTTTTTCTTTATAATCTGGACTCGTTCTATTGACTATTTTTATGATTTAAGTGATAATTACAAACACTTTATAAAGTAGGAGTGGCGTCATGCCTTGTGGAAAGAAAAGAAAGCGCCAGAAGATGGCGACACATAAGCGAAAGAAGATGCTTAGACGTAATCGACATAAGAGTAAGTAGTTTTTAGTAACTATCTTTTATTCGACACTTGTGTCCATAGACCGCGTATTTACGAAAGTTTTACGCGGTCTTTTTTTTGAGTGCTTTTTTGCGTAACAAATATTTTTGTAAATAATGGAGTAAATAAAATTTTACTTTCAAAAATACATTCACCTGAGGATTTAAAAAAACTTTCTCATAAAGACCTTTCTCAACTGGCAAAGGAAATCCGTAAAACAATAATTGACGTTGTTGGAAAAAATGGCGGACATCTTGCAAGTAATTTGGGAGTGGTGGAATTAACTATTGCCCTTCATAGAGTTTTTGACAGTCCTAAAGATGCCATTATCTGGGATGTAAGCCATCAGTGTTACGCTCATAAACTTTTGACCGGCCGTTATAAAGAATTTACAACTTTAAGACAAAAAGGCGGATTATCAGGCTTTACAAACACAAGCGAAAGTCCTCATGATTTTTTTATAAATGGTCATTCTTCAACATCCATTTCTTCTGCCCTGGGACTTTTGACTGCCCGTGAATTAAATAATAATCC
>CAMPAL010000157.1 GCA_946631855.1 uncultured Treponema sp.
CCATATTTGTACCCTGCATACAGCCTTCTTTTTCTACACAGGTAAACAGAAGTTCAGAACAGAATTTTTCAGCCTGTTTAGCACCTTCTATCAAAGGAATATCAACAGTTTCTGTCCATCCTTTTACTGCAATTTTTCCGTTTATTGCATCTACTGAAATAATAATTCTGTCTTTTCCAATTGCTTCTGCAAGTTCATTTAAGAAATCTTCATTAAGAACAGATTGCCCAGGCTGAGGATTAGAGTTCCATGCACTTGAACCAATAATTACTTTTTCAGCTCCAAGACTGATTAATTCACGGGCTCTTTTTACAGAATGGATTCCACCACCGGTACGTACATTTCCATGATGGAGGAGAGATTTTAGTAAAGGTGTGTTTACAGTATTACCTTTTGCATCAACATTTCCTAAAGCTGCGTCTAAATCAATAACAGCAACTTCTCCATACATGTCAAACTGACTGATTAATGCATCAGCATCATCACGCTGAAGTACCAGTTCTTTGCCGTTCTTAAGCTGAACGACATGTCCATTTTTTAAGTCTATAGAAGATATTACCATAATCTTAATTTTAGCAAATTTCCTTTGTTTGTACAAACGACAAAAAAAAAGACTGCCGGAAAAGGAGGAATACGGCAGTCTTTCTTAGTAAAAAGGAGGTTATTTTGCTTTGCTTTGGTGTTTATACTAATACAACCTCTACAGACAGAAATTGTTACAAATTATTTCTAAAATTTTTAAAAATTTGGTAAAAATCGTCATTTTAAGTCCATATTAAAGGTGAAAAACAATTTTTACTGCCGCTGGAGGAGAAATGACAGATAACGAAAGAGAATTAACCCCTGCTGAAAAGTGGGAACGGGCCACCCTTGCAAATAATTTTATCTTTTATAAGGTAATGCATAATAATCCGGATATCTGCAAAGAGCTGATAGAAATTCTTCTTGAACGAAAAATTGACCACATAGTTATGAAACAGGAAGAAGAACTGGAAATTGATTACGGCAAAAAAGGAATCAGAATGGATGTTTATGCCGCAGGAGAGAAGGAAGCCTACAATCTTGAAATGCAGGCAACAGACACTGGTGAACTGCCGGAACGTGCAAGATATTATTCTTCCGTAATTGATGTTGATCAGTTAAAATCTGGAGCCCAGTATAAAGATTTGAAAGACAATTATATTATTTTTATTTGTGTAAAGGATATATTTCATAAAGGACTTGCAAAATACAGTTTTGAAAATATCTGTCATGAAAATCCCGAACTTATGCTGAATGACAGAACCTACAAATACTTTTTTATTGCCGAAAATTATGATAAAATCCTGAATAAAGAACAAAAGGCATTTCTTAAATTAATTGTCAGTAACAACAGGATGTCAGATTTTACTGAAAAACTTTCTGATTATATAAAGGATGCCAAACATAATATACAATGGAGACGGCAATTCATGGATTTAGAAAGAGAAAAAACATACGCATACAACCAGGGCCTGAAAGAAGGAAAAGAAGCTGGTATTAAACAAGGTGTTGAAAAACAGGCTGAAGAATCTGCTGTAAAGTTAATTAAAAAAAATATTTCTCCACAAATTGTTTCAGAATGTGTTGGATTGCCACTGGAGAAAGTTCTTGAGTTACAGAAAAATATAGACGCATGAAGTAAACGTTAATGTTTGCAAAAATGTGTTTAAAACAAAAAAGGTCTTCCTTGCGGAAGACCTTTTTGCTATATAAGTTCTAACTTAGATTAGAAACCAATTGTAGCTGTGAATGGAATTGACCATGCGAATGGGCGATACCATTCAGTAGTTGACCCTGGCTTATTTACTGCATCTTTGATGTCGAAACGAGCACCAATGTCGAATGCACATGCACCTACATTGAATGTTACACCTGGGTGGATTGTAACATTGAATGTATTTTCTGGTCTTTCTTTCCAGAATACCCATGCATTGTTTGAATCATCATAGTCTGAACCAGCAGCTACGTATACTGTAAGTCCGTCAAGAGCATAAGAGAACTTAGCTGACCAGTACATATATGATGGGTCGTTAGAAGCATCAATAGTTGTTCCGTCAGCAGCTTTACCTGCAAGACCACGAATTACAACAGGTGCACGCAAAGCGATTGTCATAGCTCCAGCTTTATACTGGAAGAAGTTATCAATTGAGATACCAGTTAATTTAACATCTGCAAGAGTTATGTCAGACCAGCCATATGATTTAATTGCTTTACTGAAGAAGAAGCGTCCGTTAATCATTCCATAGAAACCATCAGCATAAGCGTTACCATAATCAGCACCAACAGCCAAAACTTTATCAGCATCAGTACCAGCATCACGCCAAGATACACCAATGTTCATTGGGATTCCTGCAGCAGCAGAAAGATTGTACATTACAGATGCACCGTAAGCTTTTACAGTTGCTTTAGAAGCATTTTCTACAAATGTGATGAAGTTTGTATCACAACCTGCAGCAATACCAGCTACTACTGTAAGACCTTCAATTGGAGTTAATTCAGCAGCAATACCAGCACCTTCTACAGATGCATAGCTTGAATATCCACCATTCCAACCAATTGCTGCATTGTATGAGTTACCTGCAGGATCTTTGTAGTAGTCAAGTTTGTTTGAGAATGTACCACAAG
Source organism: uncultured Treponema sp. (assembly GCA_946631855.1). GTDB lineage: Bacteria > Spirochaetota > Spirochaetia > Treponematales > Treponemataceae > Treponema_D. The sequence continues at coordinate 2,647 of CAMPAL010000157.1, forward strand.
AAACATCACCAATAGTAATCTTCAACTGATCGATTGGTTTAACCCAGATAGATGTTGAACGAGCCTGGAGCATTGAGTTTGTTGTGATAGCTGTATCATAGTGTGTAATTGTTTCTGAACCAGAAGTCTTATAGCTTAATGTATCTTTTTTATAACCACTTGTGTTATCCCATTCATTTACTAATGCACCTGTTGTTGCAGCTGTTGGAGCAGCTCCAGCAGTATACTTATACCAGAACTGGAAGCTAGCTCCAGCCTGGTCTCCACTTACAGAAAGTTTCAATGCATCACCATCTTTCTGATCGTTAGAATTTAATTTCCAGATATAGGTAGCATCACTTGTGCCTTCTGTTACAGCACCACCAGCAATGTCCCCTGCCATTTTTACAGTAGCTGCAAAGTCTACTGCGAACATTGAAGCTGCACAAAGCAATGCAGCAGCTCCCATTACGATTTTTTTCATATGAAAAAATCCTCCGTTTAAATTGGAGGATTTAAGAGAGAGTGACAGTTAAAGTTTTGTAACTTTTTGTAACTTTAAGAAGGTTTATAGAGATTTAATCATTTTTTGTGACTTCTTCTGTTTTTCAAAATTCACCCTTTAAACTAAGTTTGTTTCTCTTTATAATTACAATATGAAAAAGATAGAGATTCTTGATTCTACACTGAGAGATGGTGCTCAGGGAGAAGGTGTCAGTTATTCTGTTCAGGATAAAATCCATATTTGTCAGGCTTTAGATAAACTTGGAATTCAATTTATTGAAGCTGGAAATCCTGGCTCAAATCCTAAGGAAATTGAGTTTTTTCAGGAAGTTTCGAAAATTCATTTTAATAATGCAAAAATCTGTGCCTTTGGTTCTACCCGCAGAAAAGACATTTCCTGTGAACATGATTCAAATATTCAGAGTCTGCTTTCGGCTGGGACAGATTATATAGTAATTTTTGGAAAATCCTGGACTTTTCAGGTTACTGATATTATTAGAACTTCTCTTGAAGAAAATTTAAAAATGATTCAGGAGTCTTGTGCTTATCTTAAACAGAATGGAAAGCATGTTTTTTATGATGCAGAGCATTTTTTCACCGGTTATCAGGAAAATAGAGATTATGCCATGCAGACTTTAAAAGCAGCTGTTGATGGTGGAGCAGAAATCCTTTGTCTTTGTGAAACCCGTGGTGGTTCAATGATTACTGAAGTTCAATCTGCTGTGCGTGATGTTGTAAAAGAATTTGGTTCTAAAGTAAAAATTGGTATTCATACTCATAACGATTGTGGGCTCGCTGTTGCAAATTCTCTTGTTGCGGTGGATGAGGGGGCTTGTCATGTTCAGGGTGTTCTGCTTGGTTTTGGAGAACGTACTGGAAATGCAAATTTAAGTGCAATTATCCCGGACCTTCAGTGTAAAATGGGTTATGAATGTATTCCTTCTGAAAATCTAAAGCTTCTTACTTCTGTATGTAAAGAAGTTGCAGAAATTACAAATCTTAGTCTTAATCCTCAAATGCCTTTTGTCGGTTCAAATGCCTTTGCTCATAAGGCCGGTATGCATATTGATGCTGTGTTGAAAAATCCTTCTGCATATGAACATATTTCTCCGGATGTTGTTGGTAATTCCCGGGTATTTTTGATGAGTGAAGTTGCCGGTCGTTCTATGATTATTGAGAAAATTCAGAAGTTTTTTCCTCACGTTAAAAAGACAGATGCAGTTGTTGAAGAAATTTGTGATAGAGTTAAGGAACTTGAACATGAAGGTTTTCAGTTTGAAGGAGCAGATGGTTCTTTTGAACTTATGGTTCGTAAACTTGTTGGTAAATATCAGCCTTTCTTTAAACTTCATTATTATCAGACTAACGGTTCAAATCCTAGACCTGAAGAAGGGGTTAATTCCTGCGCTCAGATAAAAGTTGAAGTTGATGGACAGATTGAAATCACCGCTGGAGAAGGGGACGGTCCTGTAAATGCTCTGGATATTGCTTTGCGTAAAGCTCTGGAACGTTTTTATCCTTTAGTTTCAAAAATCCGACTGGTGGACTATAAGGTTCGTGTTCTTGATGGAAAATCAGCAACTGCTTCTAAAGTTCGTGTAATAATTGAATCTACCGATGGTGAAATTAGATGGACTACAATTGGTGTTTCTTCCGATGTGATTGAAGCCTCTTGGATAGCTCTTTCAGATTCTTTTGAGTATAAATTAATTCACGATATTGAAAAAAGATATCAGAAGATTATTTAGGCAGGGGGATTTATGAATAAAACAATAGCTGTCATTCCGGGGGATGGAATTGGTCCTGATGTAGTTTCTGAAGCTGTAAAAGTTCTTGATGCTGTTGCTAAAAAATTTGGACATACTTTTACTTACAGAAATGTTATTGCCGGTGGGTGTGCAATAGATCAGTTTGGAGAACCGCTTCCTCAAAATCAGCTTGATATTTGTAAATCTTCTGATTCAGTTTTACTTGGTGCTGTTGGTGGTCCAAAGTGGGATAATGCAGATCCTTCTGTTCGTCCTGAAAAAGCTCTTTTGGGGCTCAGAGGCGGCTTAAACGTTTATATAAATCTTCGCCCGTCAGTTATTTTTCCCCAGTTAAAATCAGCCTGTCCTTTAAAAGATGAAATTATTGGCAAGGGAATAAATCTTCTTATTGTAAGGGAACTTACTGGTGGCATTTATTTTGGAGACAGAGGATTCAGCCCAGACAGAAGTTCGGCATGGGATACAGAGTCCTATTCAGTTTTTGAAATTGAAAGGATTTTGCGTTTTGCTTTTAAGGCGGCTCTTGGAAGAAGAAAAAAACTTACGG
>CAMPAL010000158.1 GCA_946631855.1 uncultured Treponema sp.
TGATTCACCAGCCACGTGGTGGTGTTGAAGGACAGGAAAGTGATATCAGCATTCTTGCAAAAGAAATTATCAGATTGAAAAAACTTTCTATTGAATATCTTGCCAACGACACTGGTAAGAAAGCTTCAAAAATTGCAGAAGATATTGAACGTGATTTCTACATGTCTGCAAAAGAAGCAATGGACTACGGAATTGTAGACCACGTAATGCCTAACCGTAAATAAGCGTTAGAACATGTAAAAGGATGATGAAAAATGAAACGTTTTGGATCAACAAGCGAACCATACTGCTTTTTTTGTGGATGCACAGCAAATAAAGACCGCACTTTAATTACAGGACCAAGTGGAAATGCTTTTATCTGTAATAAATGTATTGCAGTTTGTCAGGATATTCTTGAACAAGAACAGGCTGATATTTTGCCTATTGAACTCAAAGATGTACCTACACCACGCGAGTTTAAAGAATACCTTGATTCTTATGTAATCGGTCAGGATGAAGCTAAAAAAACTTTGTCTGTTGCTGTATACAACCATTACAAAAGAATGTCTCTTTCTGCAGCAGAAAAAGCTGATGAAAATGCAGTAACAATTGAAAAATCTAACGTACTTTTGATTGGACCAACAGGTTCAGGAAAAACTTTACTTGCAAGAACTCTTGCTCAGCGACTGAAAGTACCTTTTGCAATTGCAGATGCAACAACCCTTACAGAAGCAGGTTATGTTGGTGAAGACGTTGAAAATGTTCTTCTCAAACTTATTAATGCAGCAGACGGAAACGTTGAAGCAGCTCAGCGCGGTATTATTTTTATTGATGAAATTGATAAAATTGCCCGCAAAGGAGAAAACACATCTATTACCCGTGATGTAAGCGGTGAAGGTGTGCAGCAGGCCCTTCTTAAAATCATAGAAGGTACAGTTGCTTCAGTTCCTCCTCAGGGTGGAAGAAAACATCCAAATCAGGAAATGATTCAGATTGATACAACAAATATCCTCTTTATTCTTGGAGGAGCTTTTGTTGGTCTTGATAAAATTATTGAACAAAGAGTTTCAGAACATTCAATGGGATTTGGTTCAGATGTTGGACAGATGGATGAAGATCAGAAACAGCATCTTTTAAGCCAGGTTTCTCCAGACGACTTAGTAAAATTCGGACTTATTCCAGAACTTATTGGTCGTATGCCAATCACCTGTGCACTCAAAGAACTTACCCGTGATGATCTTGTAAATGTACTTACAGAACCAAAGAATGCCATCACAAAGCAGTTTAAATCTTCTTTCAAAATTGATGATGTTGATCTGGATTTTGAAAAAGAAGCTATCGAAGAAATTGCAGATGAAGCTATCCGACAGAAAACTGGTGCCCGTGGGCTTAGAACAATTGTTGAAAAAATGCTCATGGATGTTATGTATCAGATTCCGGATATTAAAGGTAAAAAACAGTTCACTGTTACAAAAGACATTGTAAAAGGTGATGTTTCAAACCTCATGGACAAGATAAAGATTCTTGAACTTCCAGAAAATACTGGAAATCCAGAACTTTCTGATGCTTCTTAGGATAAATATTCCTTATGAATATTTTTGAAGGTCTTTCCACCAGCTTACAGGACTCTCTTGCAGCACTGAACATTTCAGTTCCTACACCAGTTCAGGCAGAAATTATTCCAAGAATTCTTTCTGGAGAAAATGTTTTATTTCAGTCTGAAACTGGTACTGGAAAAACTTTTGCTTATCTTCTTCCTTTGATTAATAAACTGGAAACTCTTAAAGATAATCAGAAGGTTCGTGTAATTATAATTGCTCCAACTTTTGAACTTGCATCTCAAATTAACACAGCATGTAAATCTGTAACAAATCATAAGTCTGCCCTCTTAATTGGTGGAGCTCCTATAAAACGTCAGATTGAAGTTCTCAAAGAAAAACCTGAAATTATTATTGGAACTGCTGCCCGCCTGGTAGAACTTATCCGCTTGAAAAAGCTTAAAACTGACGGAATTTTTGCCATTGTGTTTGATGAAACAGACCGTCTGGTAAAAAAAGAAGCTGTTGAAGATACTTCAGCAATACGTGACCTTATGCCGGCAGGAACTCAAATCATTGCCTGTACAGCAACAATCAGCAAGCAGACAAAAATATTCTTTGCAGATGCAAAAAATGTTGTAATGCCAGCAGAAGATGTCCTTAAAAAAAGAATTACTCACTGGGCAATTTATGCCGAAACCCGTGATAAAATTGATACTTTAAGAAAGTTTATTCACGCAGAAAATCCTTCTAAAGCTTTAATTTTTACATCCAGAGCAGATCAAGTTGAAAATATCTATCAGAAATTAAAATACAAAAAGATTGACTGTGCCTGCATTCATGCAAAAACTGACAAGCAGGAAAGAAAAGCCACAATGGACCGCTTCCGTTCTGGAAAAATCAAACTTCTTATTACAAGTGATTTAGGTGCACGAGGCCTTGATATTCCGGATATCAGTCATATTATTCAAATGGATCTTCCAAGCGATGATGATTTTTTTGTTCACCGAAGCGGAAGAACTGCCCGAGCTGGAAAAACAGGTATAAACCTTGTAATTGGGGATGAATGGGAAATGAGACATTTTGCCCAGCTGGAAAAAAAATTAGGTATAAGAGTTTATCCAAAAGAAATTCGAAATGGTAAAGTAGTAAAACCTCTGACTGAAGAAGAACTTCAGAACAATGAATAGAATGACTACACAGATAGTCTTTTTTACCATATAATAATATCATTATGAAAATTGGAATTGACACATTCGGCTGCGACCACGGAAAATCAGGTTTAGGATCTTATATTTTATATCTGACATCAAATCTCCCTTCTGACCTGGTACAATTAAACAAAGAAGCAACCACTATTAATGCAGATACAGAACAGGATAAAGAAAGTTCAAAAGATAAAAAACTTAAACTTGAAGTTGAATTATTTGGTATTGAAGAAGACCGCTATGTTTATACATCAGGAAAAGCAATTAATTACATTTCTACACCAATGATTGCTAATCTTAAAGCTGAACGATTATGGCACAAAACAAAAATCCATAAATTCATAAAAAAGAATAATTATGATGTTGTTATCTACCCTGCCCCAGGAAGAGTTTTACCTTCAAAGTTTAAAAATCATCTTGGAGTTGCAATTGTAAACAGCATTCTTTCCAGCGATATTGAAAATGAAACAAAACTCTATCAGAAAAAACTTCTGAAAAGCCTGAAAAACATACAGATAATTGTTGCGTCCTCAAGTTATGTCAGAGACGATTTAATAAAACTTGGCATAGAAGAAAAAAAGATAAAAGTCATTCATTCTGGGATTGACCATAAACTTTTTTACCAGAGACTGGACATTGATGAAGAAATTATTGATATAAAACCTTTCGCCATTAAACGACCATACTTTGTTTATGGTTCAAGTCTTTCTTCACCTGAAAAAAAGCACATTGAGCTTATTCATGCCTTCGAACGCTTTAAGAAAAATACAGGCCTTCCACATCGTCTGGTTCTTGCAGGAAATGACGGTGCATATGCAGAAGAAATTCATAAAGCCGCATTTAATTCTGAGTTTGCAAGTGATATTTTCTTAATTGGATTTTTCCCGCATGAAAGTTTTGCCCAGCTTTACTCTGGAGCCGAAGCCTGTCTTTTCCCTTCTGTAAATGAAGGAGTTGGACTTCCAATTCTTGAAGCAATGGCTTGTGGAATTCCAGTTCTCTGCTCTGACAAAGGAGCCCTTAAAGAAATTGGAGGAAACTCGCCGCTCTATTTCAATTCAGATAATATTGATGAAATTGCCAGCTGTATGCAAAGAATTGTTGAAGACAAAGAATTAAAAGACAACATCGTTACAGATTCTGTTATCTGGGCAAACGAATTCAACTGGGAAAAAACAGTCAGACAAACCCTGAATCTGATTATTAATGCTCACAAATAATATCTTTAAATGAAATGGAAAATTCAGTATAATAATAAGACTGTATTTAGACGGCCCGCCTAAGGGGTGTGCTCTCTCAGGAGTAAAATGTGTTTTTAAAAAGTCTGGACATCTACGGATTTAAATCTTTTGCTGATAAAACTCATATTGATTTTGCAGAAGGTATTACAGCCCTTCTTGGACCAAACGGTTGTGGAAAGTCAAATGTTGTTGATGCTATCAAATGGGTTTTAGCAGAACGTAACTCTAAAAATCTTCGTGCAGAAAAAATGGAAGACGTTATTTTTAACGGAACTGAACGTCGTCCTGCTTTAAATACAGCAGAAGTTACATTAACAATTGCAAATGATAAAGGACTCCTCCCTCTTGATGATGAAGAAATTGCCATCACCCGCCGTCTATACCGTTCTGGAGATGCAGAATATTTTATCAACCAGAGACCAGCAGGCCCTACAGAAATCCGCCGTCTTTTTATGGATACTGGTGTTGGTAAAGCTGCCTACTCTGTAATGGAACAGGGAAAAATTGACCAGATTCTTTCAAGCAAACCAGAAGACCGACGCTATCTTTTTGAAGAAGCTGCAGGAATCAGCCGTTCTAAAGCAGAAGTTGCAGAAGCTGAGCGAGAACTTGAAAGAACCCGTCAGAATATGACTCAGATTGAAATTGCCATGGGTGAAATTAAACGCCAGTATGACACTTTAAAAACTCAATCTGAAAAAACAATTAAATACAGAAAATTAAAAGACGAAATATACGAAACTGAAAGAGATCTTGCCCTTCTCCGTCTCAAAAATTTTGTTACAGATAAAGCCCGTCACGAAGAAGAATTGAAAAAAGCTACTGAAAAACGTGACTTAATCCGCAAAGAAATTGAAGAAATTTCCAACACCATTTCAGAAAATATGGACAAGGTGAAGGAAATGCAGGAAGACCTGTACAAAAAACAGGGAACTCTTTTTGCAATCGGACAGGAAAAGAACGGCAAACTTGAACTTATCAAACAGCAGAATCAGCAGGCTTTGATAATGAAGGAAAAACTAAACTCTCTTGAAGGCCGAAAAAGAGCAATTCAGGAAAGAGTTGATAATGTTCAGGATGAAATTGATGAACAGAATGCAGAACTTCATTCAAAAACAAAGCAATTGCAGGATATTAAAGTAAACATTCAGACTTTCGAAAAAAATATTGAAACCGCCAGCTCACAAATTACAGATAATGATCGTCATGCAGAATCATTAAGAACTCAGATTGGCGGACTTGCAGAAGAACGTGCAGAGTTACAGAAGGAACTTGCAGCAATTACAGAAGATATCGTAAGTAAACTTGATGAAAAACTCAAAGATGCCGGATTCAGTGAAGCTGCAATGCGTCAGGCAAAAGAAGAACTTGAAACAA
>CAMPAL010000159.1 GCA_946631855.1 uncultured Treponema sp.
CTCAGTTGGTAGAGCACACGGCTCATATCCGTGATGTCAATGGTTCAATCCCATTGGTCGCTATAAAGAGACTTTGAAAAAAGTCTCTTTTTTTTTTGTAAAAATGCTTTCATTGCATTTTTTCTTATGAAATTTGTTAAACAAAAAAGCCTGAAGAAACTTCAGGCTTTTTTTATGGAAATTTCCCAAAAATATTAAATTTTTACTAAAAGATTAACAACTTGTTAATAGAGTTAACAAAAGCTTGTTAATTTTAATGTTTTATTAATATGAATCACTACTGTCTGGTGGCAGCATAACGTTATCTTTATAGTGTTGGAAGAAGTCGTTTACGGTTTCTTCTGAGGTCAAATTTAATAAATCCTGCATTTGAGCTTTTGTAAAGGCATATTTTAATAAAATTGATTCACGTCCTACAGCTCCTTCTGAATCTTTATAGTATTTATTTTCAAGAGGGTAGATTTGAATTGTAAAATATGGAGAGTTTTTTACAAATTCATAACCGATATAGGCATTTCCATCAGCATAGTTTGGAGTAGATGATTTAATTGTTCCCCAGTCCAAATGAACTTTCATTGATCCATATGTTTTATATGTAGCTTTACCTTTGCGGTCAAGTTTTTTATCTTCAAAATCTTTTAAGTATTTTTCGTAAGCAGTTTTAAGTTTGTTGTAGTTTTCAGGATTGTACTGGAAGATGTAATAGGCAGCAAGATAAATAGAACCAAAACCTGCTGTACCGTTTTCCGGATTAATGAAAACTGTAGCTTTCTGCTGATAAATTCCAGGTCCAACACCATGAGTATAAAGAGTGAAGGTATCATTTGTTATAAAATCATTTTTATTTCCGTATGAAAAAGCTCGTTCAAAAAAAGTCTTTTTTTCAGCTTCTGTATTATAACGGGAAACTGTCTGGTTGTTTTTGTCTGTGTTTTCTTTTTTCTCAATTGCAGTTACCTCTTCATCATAAGAATCTGCCTGTGCCTGGATTTTATCTTTTGATGCACATGAGGTAAAAGTAAATAAAAGTGCTGTTAAAGCAAGGGATGCATTTAATATGTTTTTTTTCATAATTTCCTCTTTTTGTTTATTTATACTTATATAATAACTGAAAAGACCAGTTTGTTACATATAATAATAGAAATAACAAAATAAAATGTTGTTAAAAAAAAATATTCGCATTATAATTTACTAGTTAGAGAAGCGTTTCAAGGAGTGATTATGAAAAAAATCTTAATGATTTTTGCTTTAGTTTCAGTTTTTGCAATTTCAGCAGTTGCACAGGAAAAAAAGGAATCAAAAAACAGTTCAGGATATACAAAAACAGAAGGTAAATGGACTGAAATGACATATGTAAATATTCCTGTTCTTAAAATTTTTGAAGGAAAAGATGCTTATGCAGTTATTTATCAGAAGAATAAGGTTGGAGTAGGTTCTACAACAATCCCTAAGTCATGGGCAATGGGTACTCCTGATAATCCTAGAAAATTAAAGTTCAGAAACGTAAAAACTTCTGTTGGTGCTTATATGACAGTTGTAAAAGATGAAGGTGAATTCAAAAGAGTAATTCTTTCTATCCCAATGAATAAAAGTAATTCTATCTGGGGTGTAGCAAATACCAGAAAATCTATGGAAGGTGCTGATAAAGAAACTCTGGAAGATTTAGCTTTATAGAATTTTTACAGTTTTTTTTGTATGATAAAGAGGATTGAGAGCAGTCCTCTTTTTTTATTTTAAAGGAATTGTTTATGAAAATAGTTAGTCAGCAGGATGCTGAAGATTTTAAAAAGTTTATTGATAATCATGATTTTTTTCTGATTGCAGGACATAAAGAACCTGATGGTGATTGTATAACATCTTGTCTTGGGGTAGCGGGAATTCTTGATTTTTATAATAAAAATTATCAGCTTTTAAATGCAGGACCTTTTAAAAGAAATGAGGTGGCCCGCTGGGAAGAACTTTTTACTGATACAATGCAGTTTTTAGATTCTGAAGAAAGAAAAACTACAGGTTTGATTATTTGTGACTGTTCTGAATTAATTAGAGTTGGTGATATTGATGGTGAATTAAAAGGTCTTGATACTTATATAATTGATCACCATAAAACGGGCGTTCTTGATGAAAATATGAAGGGCTATATTAATCCTGAAGCCCCTGCCTGTGCATTTTTAGTACAGCTTTTTTATGAAAATCTTGTGGGCCCGGTTCCTTCTGAACTTGCAAAAACTCTCTTTTTTGGAATCTGTACAGATACTGGATTTTTCCGCTTTTTGACAGAAGATTCTGCTCCTGTTTTTGAAGCTGTAAGCAGACTGGTCTCATATGGTGCAAATCCAAGGGATACATACAGACTTGTCAATTCTGGAAAACCTTATTCAACCAGAAAACTTTTAGGTATCCTGCTTGATAAGGCTGAACGTTACCTTGATGGAAGACTGGTTGTAACTTATGAAACTCTGGAAGATACAAAATTGTATGGAGCTGAAGGAAGAGATTCTGATGCCCTGTATCAGCTTTTGTTGTCTGTAAAAGGTGTTGAGGCTGTTGTATTCCTCCGTCAGGATACAGTTTCAACTTGTACAGCCGGATTCCGTTCCCAGGATAAGATTGACGTTTCTGCTATTGCTGCAAAATTTGGCGGTGGTGGTCATAAAAATGCTAGTGGAATGAGCTGTAACGGAAAAGCAGAAACTTTAATTCCTCAGGTTGTAAAAGAATTTGCAAGAGTGATGTAGGATAAAAATCTGTTTATCTTAGTTCTGCTCCGGGAATTAAGCTTTTTGCATAAGTTATTATTTCCTGGATTTCTTCATCTGTGTAAGGGGTAATTTCGTTGTAGGCGGGATTTAAGCAGTTTTTGTTCATAAACTGGGCGAACTGCCAGCTTGCGTCTTTTGGAAGTATTTCTGCCATTGCTTTAATATCATCTTTTGTAACCAGTTCTGGAACAAGGACTGTTCTGAATTCTCTTTTATCTGCTTCTAGTTTTGAAAGAATTTTTGCCGATTGATTTAAAAGATTAGCCCAGTATTCCTTTTTGCCAAAAAATTTTGAAACCGCAGGACATATAAGATCTGCATATCTTAGAGGGTTTGTTTTTATATCCATGGCAATAAAGTCTGGTTTTAGTTCAGGATTTTCTAATATTGCTTCCAGTTCGAAGGGAAGTGTCCCGTTTGTATCAAGTTTGACCTTATAATTTAATTCTTTTGCTTTTTTTATAATGAGTGGTGTATAAGGATTCAGAAGAGGCTCTCCACCACTAATGACTAGACCTGAAAGTATGCCTTGTCTTTTTTCAAGGTGATTAAACAATTCTTCAACTGTACTTAAATTACTGTTTTCTTCATTTCCAAGAACAAGGCCTGTATTGTAACAGTATGGACAGCGAAGATTACATCCTTTTAGAAAAAAAGAACCTGCCAGAATTCCAGGATAATCAACACAGGTGGTTTTTACCAGGATTCCAGCAGGTTTATTTAGAGAAAGTGGCATTTTATGCGGTTACTGCAACTTTTTTGAGAATTACAGAAAGTTCTTCTACGGTATGACTGCGGGCACATTCAACGCCGTTTGCGTTGTAGAAAATTACAGTTGGAGTTGCAAATACACCATTTTCTGCTGCATCTGCTAAACCTTCTTCTGTATCTACATCGATTGAATGACCTTCAATTTCAACTTTGTCCATATATGCTTTTACTGGTGGACAGTTTGGACATCTTTCTCTTGTGTAGAGTTTATAACTTACGATATCAGAATCTTCTGTAAGTACTTTTGGTGTATTTACGCTTTCTTCAACTTTTGTCTGTAATTCACTTGGAGCTGTAATATCGTATTCTTTGCTGTCTTCAAGAGTGAACATTTTTCGCTGGAAAAATTCATCTTTTTTACCGTTGTTCCAGTGTTTTACTGCACGATAATATCCAACGATTCTGGCATAAACTTCTGTTTCTGTTCCATGTACATTTTTTAATTCTTCTTGTACTGCTTCAATTTCGGCTTCAACTTCTGCAAGACTTCTTTTTTCCATAATAAATCCTCCCAGTTTTTTTACATCAACTGTTATTAATATATCATTTTTATTTGTTTGCTGAAATAATTTTTGCCTTTTCAGCTTCAAGTTTTTTTAATTTTTCTTTAAGAGCCTTTTCTTTTTCTGCTTTACATTTTGGACATTCAAACTGCTGTCCGTTTAAATATCCGTGAATTGGGCAGATAGAATAGGTTGGTGAAATTGTAAAGAATGGAATTCTATACTTATTTGAGATTGTTCTTACCAAATCTGCACAGGCCTTCCAGTCTTTTAAAGCTTCACCCATGTATACGTGGAACATTGTTCCTCCTGTATACTTTGTCTGCAATGATTCCTGTAAATCCAGGGCTTCAAAAACATCTGCTGTATAATCAACCGGCAGCTGAGATGAGTTTGTATAAAAAGGTTCTGTTGTTCCGCTTGTAATAATATCAGGGAACTGCTTTTTATCATGAAGGGCAAGACGGTATGAGGTTGATTCTGCAGGAGTTGCTTCAAGGTTGAATAAATCTCCTGTTTCTTCCTGGTAATCCTGCATTCTTTCACGCATATGGGTAAGAACTTTTTCTGCAAAAGCCTTTCCTTTTGGATTAGTAATATCTACTCCAAGGAAGTTGAGACAACATTCATTCATACCGCAAAGACCGATTGTGTTAAAATGATTTACAAGAGTTTTCAGATATCGTTTTGTATAAGGATAGAGACCACCATCATAGAGTTTTTGAATTACCTTACGTTTTATACAAAGACTTTCTTTTGCAAGATCCATAAGATAGTCCAGGCGTTTGTAGAATTGTTCTTCGTTTTTAGCAAGATAACCGATTTGAGGCATGTTGATTGTAACAACTCCAATAGAACCTGTAAATTCATCTGCTCCAAAAAGTCCACCACCACGACGTCGTAATTCACGTTTATCAAGCTGGAGACGGCAGCACATAGAACGAACGTCGGAAGGATTCAGGTCAGAATTAACAAAGTTCTGGAAGTTTGGTGTTCCGTACTGGGCTGTCATTGTAAATAAAAGTTTTGCAATTTCAGAATCCCAGTTAAAATCTTTTGTAATGTTATAAGTTGGAATAGGGTAGGCAAAACCACGGCCTTCTGCATCACCTTCAATCATAAGTTCAATGAAGGCTTTGTTTATCATATCCATTTCTTTCTGACAGTCGCCGTAAGTAAAATCCTGTTCTTTCCCACCAACAATGGCAGGTTTATTTTTCAAGTCGTCAGGACAAACTAAATCAAGGGTGATGTTTGTAAACGGTGCCTGAGAACCCCAGCGGCTTGGTGTGTTTA
>CAMPAL010000160.1 GCA_946631855.1 uncultured Treponema sp.
AGCCGGAGCCGACTTTATTGCAGAAAATGTTTCACGATTAGACAAAATCTGCAGACAGTAAATTTCAAATAACTAACTACTAACAAACTACCGAACGTTAGTAAGTTATTAAGGATTATAATAATGATTGAACAAAACCTTCCAAAGTCAAACAAAAATAAACTACCATTAAAAACTTCATCTTCATACATCATCCCTGCCGACTTCCCTGACCTGGACATTATCCGCGTTGACGACACCTACTACATGGTCAGTACAACTATGCACTTTATGCCTGGCTGTGTAATCCTCCGTTCATATAATCTTGTTGACTGGGAACACGCCGCTTACGTTTACGATGAACTGGAAGCAACCGAAAAAGAAACTCTGGCAGACAACAAAGGTGTTTACGGAAAAGGTATGTGGGCTGCAAGTCTTCGCTATCACCAAGGAAAATTTTATGTAAGCTTTGTGGCAAATGATCTGGGGAAAACTTTTTTATTCACATCAGACAAAATTGAAGGTCCATGGCATCGTTCTGAAATAAAAGGTTTTTACCACGATATGTCCCTTCTTTTCGATGATGACGGGCGTGTTTACTGCGTAAGCGGAAATACTGATATTCATCTGACAGAATTCAAGGCAGATTTAAGTGGACCAAAAGATGGTGGAATAAATAAAGTAATTATCCAGGATGATAAAGAAAATGTAATTCTTGGTTATGAAGGAAGCCATATTTACAAGATAAACGGAAAATACTACATCTTCTTTATCCACATGCCAAAAGGTAAAATGAGAACTGAAGCCTGTTATGTTTCCGACAAAATAGACGGTCCATACACCGGTGGTGATGTTCTTTGCTCAGATTTAGGCGGATGGAACAGCGGAACAGCCCAGGGAGGAATTATTCAGACTCCAGACGGTAAATGGTTCTCAGTTGTTTTCCAGGACCATGGAGCATTGGGTAGAATTCCTGTTTTAGTGCCAGTTCACTTCGAAAATGATTTTCCAGTATTCGGAATAAATGGAATTGCACCAGAACAAGTGGAAGTTACAGATAATCATCCTGATTATAAATATTCATCACTCTACAGTAATGATTTTACAAATCCGGCCTGGCAATGGAATCATATTCCAAATAAAAATCTGATTAGCCTGAATTCAAATACTTTCACCCTAACTACAGATAAAATCTGCAAAAATCCGGTTCAGGCAGCGAATACCCTTACACAAAGAACTTTTACTGAACATTGCAGCGGAAGCATAGAAATTGATGCTTCGAAACTTAATGATGGTGATATTGCAGGCCTTTGTGCACTCGAAGGTGAATACGGATTTATTGGAATTACAAAAGAAAACGGAAAATACAAACTAATTACTGCTGATCACAAGATTTCTTATAGTCCATGGGCAATGGGTGTCTTTGATGATAATGAACCTGATATTATTACAAAACAAGATATTTTTACAGATAAACTGATTTTGAAAGCTACTTTTAATTTAGGATTTAATCAGCAAAATGTTCAATTTGCTTTTTCAGATATTAATGATAAAAGTAGCAATTTTAAGGATTTTGGAGCACCAGTAAAACTACGCTACACTCTAGATCAGTTCGTAGGTGTTCGTTTTGCTTTGTTCTGTTATTCCACCAAGGAAAGTGGAGGAAAAGCTAGCTTTAAGGAGTTCAAAATTGAATTACTCTAAAGCTAATTTAAATCAGACCGAAGAAGTCTTTTCTGTATACTCTGCAGCCATAAAACATATGGAAAAGCAAGAAATTCACCAATGGGATGAAATATATCCAGATTTACCAACCATTACAGAAAATATAAAGAAAAATCAAATGTATCTTGGAATTATTGATAATAAAATCGCTGTTTGCTTTGTTTTAAGCGAAGAATGCGATGAAGAATACAAAAATGGCAAATGGAACTATCCCGATTCAAAGTTTTGCGTAATTCATAGATTATGTGTAAATCCAGAATTTCAAAACCAAGGTATTGCTTCCAAAACCATGGATTACATTGAAAAAATCTGTAAAAAAGCAGGATATGATTCAATTCGTCTGGATTGTTTTACAGAAAATCCTTATTCACAAAAACTCTATAACAAAGCTGGATATAACGTAACTGGATTCGCCGACTGGAGAAAAGGTCGATTTCAATTAAGAGAAAAGAAAATCTAACAATTGGTAGTTATATTTTAAAGTTAACGACCATTTATTAGTTTTAAAAGTTAACAACCGTTTGTCAGTTTAAAATTGTGTTTCACATGAAACATTTGAAATATTTTCTTTTCTCTTAATACTTTTTCATATTTTTCTGTTTCACATGAAACAAATTAATTATTAATCTGAAATTTTACTTTACATAAATAAAACACGTTCCACGTGAAACTTATTATCATTTTTTTATCATCTAAAAAATACCTTTTTCACTGTTTCACATGAAACATCTTTTCTAACTATAACTTCCCCTACCCTATTCAAACATTTTTCATTTTTCCTACAAAGTTTCACATGAAACATTCTCTTTTATATATATTTTTATTCGACATAACTAAAAAGTTTTTCTATTTTCACATCACTCATTTTCAAACAAATGTTTCACATGAAACAAAAATACACGTTATTTTAGACATAAAAAAAACATTGGTGTTTCACATGAAACTTTTCTATAAAGCTATAATTAATTGTTCTGATTAATTTTATCGTTCAAACTGTTTCACATGAAACAACTAATCATCTTTTATAAAATTTTTAAATATTTTCTGTGTTTCACATGAAACATAGACTAATAATTTCTTTTTATTTTATCCCCAATAACAACATACTTATCCACAAAAAATGTGGATAACTTGTGTATATTGTGGATATCTTTTTAAAGTATGTTTCACATGAAACAAGTTAAAAAATAAAGGGCTGATTGAAAAATCAATCAGCCCTTGCCTGATGTATAATCACCCTTGAACTAAATTTTTTAAATAGAAATAATTAGCTCTTACCCTTTACTTTATTATTAGATAAAAAGTATTTTTTGTCAATTATAAAGAATGAAGAATTTTAAACTACCTATCGTTAGTTATTTTCCTCATCCTTATCTTGAACCTTATCTATTCCTACAAGATAATCTGGTTCTTTTACATTTAAGATTTTTACACCAGATGCACCTTGTCCCTGCTCTTTTATATCAGAAGCTTTGAATCTAAGTGTCTTACCCTGGCTTGTCATACAAACAACTTCATCCTTATCTTTTACATTCAGGGCTCCAATAATTTCACCCTTACCATCTGTATTTCCAAAGATTCGCTGTCCACCAGTTCCTCTTCCATGTACAGAGAAGAAGTCAAATGAAATACGTTTTCCTACACCCTTTTCTGTAAGAAGAATGATATTAGAATCAGATTCGACTTTTACTGCAGCAGCAATTTCATCACCCTCAGAAAGTTTCATACCTTTGATACCAGTACTTGCACGACCCATAGAACGTACAGAATCTTCTGTAATTCTAAGAGCCTTACCACGACGAGTAATGAGCATTACTTCTGAATCACCTTTAGTTGCAATTGCAGAAATAAGTTTATCACCATCATTAAGTTTAATACCGATGATACCCTTTGTTTTTGCATTCTGGAATTCTGAAGAACGAACCTTTTTAACAATACCATTTGCAGTAGTCATAAAGAGGTACTGATCATCGGAGAATTCTTTAAGAGAAACAATTGTAGTAATTTCTTCGTCAGCAGAAACCTGGAGAAGTCCTTTTATATTTGCTCCACGACTATTCTTTTCAGATTCAGGAATTTCATGAATCTTAATCCAATAAGCTCTACCTATGTTAGTTATGAATAACAAATGTTCCTTTGTAGAACCAATAAAGAGCTGATTAATATAATCGTTTTCAAGAAGGTTTGTACTGTTGCTTCCAGTTCCTCCCCTACCCTGCTTTTTATATTTATCAACAGAAACACGTTTGATATAACCAAGACGAGAAATCATAACTACCATCTCTTCATCTTTAATCATATCTTCAACATTGATTTCTTCGACTTCATCATAAACAATATCTGTACGGCGATCATCACCATATTTTTCAGCAAGTTTATTTGTGTCTTCTTTAATGAGCTGAAGTATTTTTTCATGATGAGCAAGTAAATCTGTAAGATAGTCAATGAATGCCTGAAGCTCTTTAATTTCTTTCTGAAGATCTTCAACAAGCAGATGTGTCAGTCGTTTGAGCTGCATATCTACAATTGCCTGAGCCTGTTCATCATCAAAATTAAATCTCTTTTCAAGAGCAAGTTTAGCAGCTTCTGTATCACGGCTTTCTTTGATGATTTTAATTACTTCATCAATATTATTGATTGCAGTAATTAAAGCTTCCAAAATATGCATTCGATGTTTTGCAACTTTCAAATCATAAATTGTACGGCGTGTAATTACTTCATCACGGTGACTAACAAAGTGTGCAATTAATTGTTTAAGTGTCAGAACTTCTGGTTTTAAGTATGTCTGTGGAAGTGTAAGTCCGTATTCTGGTTCTGAATAACGTGGTTCACCTTCCTTTTCTTTTGGAACAAGAGCAAGATTGATAACACCAAAATTAGACTGTAAATCTGTTTTAGCAAAAAGCTGATTAAGTACAATTTTTGTGATTGCACCTTTTTTCAATTCAACTACAAGACGCATACCTGTACGGTCTGAAGTTTCATCGTTTGCATCAACAATACCATCAATCTGCTTATCTCTGTTTAATTCCTTAATTCTACGAATTATATTTGTTGTATTTACTCCATAAGGAACTTCTGTAAATACAATAGATTCTTTTCCGTTTTTATGAGTTTCAATTGTAAACTTAGAACGAATTGTGATTTTTCCACGACCAGTTGTATAAGCCTTCTTAATTCCAGCTGTACCATAAATGATACCTCCAGTTGGGAAATCTGGTCCTTTGATATATTTCATTAATTCGTCTATAGAAATTTCTGGATTATCAATGTAAGCACCAATTGCTGCGGCAACTTCACGTAAGTTGTGAGTAGGCATATTTGTAGCCATACCTACCGCAATACCAGTTGTACCATTACAAAGAAGGAATGGGAAAGCTCCAGGAAGAACTGCTGGTTCCTTTGTTGTATCATCAAAGTTTGGAACCATATCAACTGTATTTTTATTAATATCAGAAACCATTTCTTCTGTGATTTTTGACATCTTTGCTTCGGTGTATCGGTAAGCTGCGGCAGGGTCACCGGCAATTGTACCAAAGTTTCCCTGAGGAGTTACTGTTGTATAACGCTGAGCAAAATCCTGTCCAAGACGAACAAGAGCATCATATACAGAAGCATCTCC
>CAMPAL010000161.1 GCA_946631855.1 uncultured Treponema sp.
TTTGTCTGTCCTAGAGTTGCGGTTAATTTATTTACAAGACCTGTATCATAAGATGATTTGAAAACGGCATTATTTGTAAGGAAGTAAAAATTCTGGTCAGCAGGTGCCATTCCATAAATTTTTGCATAGGTATTTTCTGTAATTTCACTCAGATGTTCTGTTGTTGATGTTGCTTCAATTTCAGTTTTATAAATACCGCCTGCTTTATTTCCCATGTATAACCAGGCACCACTTTTTAAGCCCGCACAAATTGCACCGGAAGAACGTGGTCCCATCATTGTTTTTACAATACGTGGATTTGAAACAGTGTTATCATCCTTACTCTCAAGCATTTTTAATTCATAAGTACTCTTTCCATCATACTCAAGATAATAAAGATTATAATCAGCCTCTCTTGAAAGAATTATAGGATTATTTGCAGCTACAGAAGAAACACTGTTTCCATTAAATGCATTTATTATGTAAATTTGATTTCCTTTTACACCAGTAATAAATTTATCATTATTAAAGAAAGTTACCTGTGATAAGCCCTGGATAATCTTAAATTTTGCCTTAATTTTTCCTTCCATAAGATTATAGTAAGTTAAACTTCCTGCTGGAGAATAAAATACGCAGGTTTTTTCAGTATCACTTGTGTGAATATAATTTACAATGCTGGTATTTGTCTTAAGTTTGTCCACCTGTTTCCAGTCACTTGTGCGAATGAACATAGCTCCGTCAACAGTAGCTGTTCCTATAATAAGATAGTTTCCTTTGGCAGAGAATGACAGAGATGTAATAGAATCCTTAAACTTTTTCTGATATTTTCTGCTAAAAGTATTCCAGTCCCATACACTTACTTTATTTACGGAACCTCCATCACTTTCATATATAGCAATGTTTTTACCATTTGGTGCAACTGCCATCAATTTTATACCAACGTCTGTAAACTGATAGTGTTCACCCTGATTATCATCGGCCCATTTAATTACAAAGCCATCTTCACTTGTTGAAAAATATGAACCATCACTATTTTCACCTCTGGCAGCAATAATATTTGTTACCTGCGACTGGTGTGATTGAGTAGAGAAGTGGGATTCTGCATAAAGAAAAACAACTGATAATGAAATTATTAAAACTGATGTAAGCTTTTTCATAAACTTCCTTTTTATTTATTTTTGTAGAAAAAATTTTATATCACCTTTTAATCCAATTATAAAAATAAAAACAATGAAAGCCAATCCAATAAACTGAATATAATATTGAATTTTAGGATTTATTTTTTTATGGAAAACAAATTCTATAATTGCAATTAAAATTAATCCACCATCAAGAACAGGGATTGGAAGCAGATTCATAATAAAAAGGGAAATACTGATTACTGCTAATAACGATAATAAGGAAACTAATCCCTGTCTGAATCCATAAGAAAATCCATTTTGTACAGTCATTCCCAGCATATTTGTTACTCTTGCGGGACCGGAAACTGCATTATCAAGATTAATTCCTTTAAAGAGTATCCCAATTCCTTTGATTGTTAATGCAACAGATGAACAGGCCTCCTTAAAGCCCTGGAAAACTGCAGGAAAGAATGAATATCTTTCAGTTTCTTTTTCAAGAATTTCTGAAGTATCTGCTGCAATACCAATTTTTCCGCTGCCAGTATTTTTATCAAGTTCTGTATGTAAGTTAAAGAGAAGTTCTTGTCCACCTCTGTCTATCGTAACAAGAATATCTTCATCCGGTTTAGAAGAGATTTCACTGAGCAAGTCAGAAAAATCTTCAATTTTTTTATTATTTATTTTTGTAATTATATCTCCTGATTGAATTCCTGCATCTTTTGCAACACTTGATGAAATTTCATTTGTAATTAAAATTTTATTTGAATAAGTTTTATATGTGTAACCAATTCCTGCTATAAGAGAGTAGGCAATGAATGCAAAGAAAAAATTAAAAAATGGACCTGCAAATCCGATTAAAGCTCTTTTTAAAGGATGTATTCCATATAAAGAATCTTTATCTGCCTGAATTTCTTTTAAGTTTGCTTCAATTGCGTTTTGAAAATCTTTTTCTCCTTTCATTCCGCAATATCCACCTAAAGGAAATAAGGAAAGCCTGAAATCGGTATCATGTATTTTTTTATGAAAGAGAATAGGGCCAAATCCAACTGAAAAAGATTCAACTTTTACTCCAAATAATTTTGCTGCCAGAAAATGACCGAATTCATGAAAAATTATAAGAAAGAATAAGCAAAGAAGTCCATATACCCATTTCATACAAGCTCCATTGCCAGTTGTCTTGCTTTTTTATCTGCTTCAAAAACTGTTTCAAAAGAATCAATTCTGTTTGACCAGTTATAATCCAGTACAGATCTTACAATTCTTGCAATATTTAAATAGCCTGTTTTTTTATCCAGAAAGGCATGGACTGCAACTTCATTTGCGGCATTAAATGCAATCGGATATAAATTTTTCTGCTTTGCACATTCAAATGCGTACTGTAAAAGTGGAAAATCATTATATCGTGGTCTGAAGAAAGTCATCGATTGATCGAATAAATCAAAAGGTTCCAGATAAGTTTTCTTATTTTCAGGCCAGGTCAATGCATTAAAAATAGGATGTTTCATATCTGGATCTGAAATTTGAGCATAAAGCATACCGTCATTTGTTCTGACAAGAGAATGAATTAAACTTTGTGGATGAACAACAACTTCAATCTGCTCAGATGTTAAATCAAAAAGAAATGCTGCTTCTATAACTTCAAGACCTTTATTTGCCAGGGTCGAAGAATCTACAGTAATTTTTGGTCCCATTTTCCATGTAGGATGATTAAGAGCCTGTTCAACTGTTACGTTTTGTAATTGTTCTTTTGTATAAGTTCTAAAAGGTCCACCACTTGCTGTTATAATCACCTTAGAAATATTATTTTTTCCAATTTTTTCAATAAGATTGAAAATGGCAGAATGTTCTGAATCTACTGGTAAAATTTTAGCATTATGATTGTAAGCAAGATCTTTGATTAAAGGTCCTGCCATAACAATTGTTTCTTTGTTTGCAAGAGCAAGATCTATACCGTTTTCAAGTACAATTTTTGATGGGAGGAGGCCTGCCGCACCTGCAATTCCATTTACAACGATATCAGGTTTTGTTTCATCAATAAGTTTTTGGAATGCTTCTGGAGAATTACCTTTTGATGTAAGTAAACATGGGCATTTATATAATTGAGATAGTTGATTTAGTTTTTCTTCATTTGAATGAGCTGTAATACCACAAATCTTAAAATCTGTAGGTAAATTATCTGCTATTTTTAATGTGTTAGTTCCAATTGAACCTGTAGATCCTAATACTAAAACTCTTTTCATATTATTAAATATAACTATTAAAACCAGAAATGGTAACAAATATAAAATACAGGAGCTGAAACAACTACAGAATCGATGGAATCTAGAACTCCTCCACGACCTGGAATAATATTTCCACTGTCTTTTACATTGCATGAACGCTTAAATACAGATTCGATTAAGTCTCCTATAATTGAAGCAAGGGCTGTAAGGAAACTGATTAATATTAATTTTGTATAGCTTGTAACAATTACATCCGGGAAGAGTAATTTTAAGCCGATGGAAGCTCCGATTGAACTTGCAATTCCTCCAATAAAGCCGACAAGACTTTTATTTGGACTCGCTGCAATCAATCCTCTTGTTCCTTTTCCAAATAAAATTCCAAAGAACCATGCAAGAGAATCGCAGATAAATACATTTAATAAAAATAAAGTGATTACAATTTTCGAATTCTCAAGACTTGTTAATCTTGAAAGGAATGTAATTAAAAAGCCTGTATAAAAAATAATAAGCATTGAATATGCAATTTTTGCTACAGAATTTTCAAATTGTTTTGCATGGAAGCATTCCAATCCCATTAAAATAAGACAATCTATAAGGAAAAACCATGGAGTTAATTCAAGTGACATTCCTGCAAGAATGAATAAATACGTGATATAAGGTAAGAGTGATGAAAGAATAATAACTACTTTTTTACTGAATAAAGGTACTTTTGGTGATAACATATTGTACAGTTCATTTGCTGCAATAATTGCCATCACTCCAATTGTAATGTGTAGTGGAAGATGGTTCATATAATCACAGTAAACAATCAGTAAAATAAGTGGAATTCCCACAAAAAATGTCAGTAATCTTTTTCCAGTTTTATTCATGGTTACTTTCCTTTTTTATTAGCAGGTTTTTCTGCACCAAATCTTCTGTTTCTTTTTTGATATTCTTCTATATCTGCAAAAAATTCTTCATTCGTATAATCTGGCCAAAGTGTATCTCTGTAAATTTGTTCAGCGTAAGGAATGTGCCAAAGTAAGAAATTACTTAGTCTTTTTTCTCCTCCTGTTCGGATTAATAAATCAACATCAGGAGAGTCTGGCATATCCAGATTTTTAGAAATAAACTTCTCATCAATTAAACTTGAATCTGTTTTTGCTTCAATTATTTTTTTGATGCCTCTGATAAGCTCGTCTCTTCCGCCATAATTTATTGCAAGATTTAAAGTCATACCTTTAAAATCTTTTGTATCATTGATTGCTTCTTGAATATCTTTTTTGATAAGGGGAGGTAAGTGTTCCATATCCCCAATATGATTAAGTTTGATTCCGTTGTCGCGGTAAAAATCAAGTTCCTGAACAAGATGAATATGTATAAGATTCATTAAGAAACCAACTTCCTGTTCAGCTCTTTTCCAGTTTTCTGTTGAAAATATATATAAAGTTAAATATTTAATGCCAAGGTCTGATGCTGCTTTTACAATTCGTTTTACTGTATGTAAACCTTGGTCGTGTCCTGCTGTGCGTGGTAAATTTTTATTTTGTGCCCATCTTCCGTTGCCGTCCATAGTGATTGCAACATGCAACGGAAGATTCTCTTTATCGATTGACATTAGTTTTGCAAGATGTCCTTTTCTTTTGAATCATAAATCTTGTTTATTTCTTCAATGTATTTGTCAGTAAGTTTCTGTAACTTATCTGTTTCTGTTTTAAGACCATCTTCTGTTAAAGTTCCGTCTTTCTGTTGTTTTTTAAGGTCATCATTTCCGTCACGGCGAATATTGCGGATTGCTGTACGGCTGTTTTCTGCAACAGTTTTTGCCTGTTTTACAAGTTCCTTACGACGATCTGCTGTAAGAGCAGGAATCTGGATACGAATTACTTTTCCATCGTTTGATGGGTTTAATCCTAAGTCAGCAACCTGAATTGCTTTTTCAATTTCAGAAATAAGTGATTTATCGAAAGGAGTGATGATGACAGAACGAGCTTCAGGAATTGCGATTGTAGCAACCTGAT
>CAMPAL010000162.1 GCA_946631855.1 uncultured Treponema sp.
CAAAAACCTTTTCAGAAGCAACAATCTGTGCTGCAGGTTTTTCTGTATCAAGTACCAGAACTGGTGAGAAGATTTCAGAAGGAACATAACCGTTCAAATATTTTGCAGTTACAGAAGCCTGATATTCACCATCTGGAAGTTTTGCACCCTTATTATCACAACCATCAAAAATGATAGTTTCAGGAGGAACTTCTCCAGAGTTTGTCTGATCAAACTTACGAACTACATTTCCTTTTTTATCTTTAATTGATAAAGCCCATTCAACCAGCTTGTTTCCAGTTTTTTCTTCTGGAACAGGAATTGTTACATTAAATGTAATGTTCTGCAACTTGCTGTTTGTTTTAGGAGAAAAATAGCGTGAACCATCAACAAAAATATTAGTTGCAGGTTTTTCTGCTGAATAGATGATGTTTGAAATTCCTGTTTTAGGAGCAACGTTACCTGCACGGTCTGTTGCAGTAATTTCGTAAGAATAAACTCCGTCAAAAACCTGAGCTTCCTTATCATCTGTACCATACCAGCTGAATTCTGCAGGTTCGGCATTTGTCCATTTTACAGTTTTTACAACAGTTCCATCCGCAGATTTGAAAGTTCCAACCCACAAGTCTTCAAGAGAACCATCCTGACGAATCTTAAATGCAGATTTTGAACCTTCACCAAAAATCTTATCAGCAGGCTGAACAAGAGTAACATCAGGAGCTACAGTATCAATAACAACTTCATACTCCTTTGTTTTTCCTTCGTTTCCATTATCATCTATAGCTGATACATAATAGAAGTATTTTCCATCTGGAGCAGTTTCACCATTACTCATAGCTCCGTTCCAGCTGATAGATTCAGGAATCTGTACTCCCTGTTTAGCTGTTACAAGCTGTTTAAAGAATGATTTGAATCCAACCTTTTCTGGTAATGCAACCTTGTTTCCAATAGTTCTTACCACATTATGATTTGCATCCATGATTACAAGACTCCAGCCCTGTACATAACGCTTATCACTGATTTTCAAAGGAATTACTAATTCATCCTGAACACCGTCGCTGTTTGGTGAAATGTATTTTGGTTCAGCCATCATAGAAGCTGAAATCAAAACTAAAACAAGACCAATTGATAAAAATTTCTTATTCATTCGCCAACTCCTATTCTTCATCAAGACCAATCAGAATAATCTGAGGAGCAGATGTATCTTTCATACCAAGATCTACATCAAGTCCAGCAGAAATTGCATGAATATTGCTGTACATATTTTTGTAAGCTGTAGAAACAATCATTTCGCTCTGACTCCAGTCCTTCTTAGCAAAATAATCATTATTTTTCATATTGAAAGTAAAATTAAAAATCAAACCGATTGAAGGTACCAGGTCAGGACGGCCTGCAATTGTTTCTCTTAAATTGAACTTTTCGCCAACAGAAAGGAAGAGCATATTTCTGATTCCAAACTGAAAATTCAAATCAACAATAAGATTCTGGAAAGTTGGAACTGTAAAATCCAGAGCTCCTGCAATTTCAATATTTTCATTTTTTACAAAAGAACCTGCGGCACCAGCTTTAAGTGTTGCAAGACTTGGATATGGAGTAACCAGTGCTTCATTATTCAAGCGAAGACGATCTACCTGTGAATAATTTTTTCCAAGGTTCAAAACAGATGCTCCATAACGGAAATCTTTTAAGAAGCCAAGATCACCATAGTTATAAATGAAACCAAGATTCAATCCCAATGCCCAGTCGCTTCCAAGTTTCCAGGTATATCCACCACTGATGCTTGCTCCTACATTAAGCTTATCTGTAATTTCTTTTGAAAGACCTGCTTTTCCATTAAAAGAATTACCAAGATAAAGTTCACGATTAAAATCTGCAAAAGTTCCATTTAAATAACCGCTGAAAACATAGAGCTTAAATGGAATCATAATTGCACCCTGGAATGCAGAACCAAAAGATGACTGATCATACTGATTATCAGAAAACAGAGCTGTGTATGCAAAGTTTAAGTTTATACGCTGTTCACTTGCTGTTAGAGCAGGATTTACAACAATTGATTCAGCTCCGGCAGAGAAGATAGCCCCACCAGTTACAGAAAGACCACCTGTTAGAGCACGAGGACTTGAAAGCAAACACATATCTTCCGAGCCTACAGGAGGGTTGTAAGCACTTAGAACAGACATAAGTAAGGACATTACTAATGCTGTAGCTGCTAATTTCTTCATAAAAAAACTCCTTATTTTATGATTTGTGTTACTTTTAATAATAATCAACTTTCTCCGAATTTTAAAATCAATGAAATAATTATATAAGATAGTAACTTTTTGTGCCATATAATTACTCAACCTTGAATTATAAGATAAATTAACATATATTCTATATATTATGGAAACAAAAAAAAATAACACTGCATCGGACAATAAGAAATCAAGCGAAAAAGAAAGTTTTTTTCACTCACTTTTTGCATCCTTTTTCAAAAGTTCAAATCCTGAAGCTGAAAAGAAAAAGAAATTAAAGGCAATTGCCAAGAGTTTTTCTAAAACAAAATATCACAGTTTCTATAAACCAGGTTCAGGAGAAATGATGGCTCCTTTCGGAAAACTTATTTTCGATATCTATAAAGTCATCTCTCCGGCACAGACCTTAATTAAAAATACTCCAAACCCTGCAATTTTTAAACGACAGATTATAAATTATCTTCTTTCTGATAATCAGCAGGAATTACTTGCTCAGCTGGATGAACAGAATATTCTCCAGGTTGCAAAACAGGTTCCAATTTCTCAACTTCAGAAAGATGTTGAAGCAAAATTACAGCAGTTCACAAATGAATTTGATGATAAAAAATCTATTCAGGCTGATAATCTTTGCAAAGCCTTCACCATCTTTCAGGACTTCTGTTGTTTCGACTGGTACATGATTCTTAAAAAGTATGATTCTTCATATCAGGAATTTAACTTCAACGTTCCACCAAAACTGGAAAAAGTAAATTCAAGCTATATCATCAACGAAATTAAAGACTTCCTTGCCATAGCTTATGCAATCACAGATGAATCAATTGACTGGACAAGTTTGTTCACCATGTTAAAGGAAACTCAGGGGCGTGAACTGGTTTCTCTGGGTATCTGGAAAAAAATTGTAGCAAAAATCAGAAGTATTCAGCTTTCAAAATCACTGGACCTTGCAGTTCAGCATATGTCTGAAGATCCAAATTATGAAACAGAAATAAAATACAACTATGAATCCTTACTGGATCCATATATTTCTAAAATTGAACAGGAAACAAGAAGCCTTCTTTCAAAAATTGAGTACGAACAGAAAGAATCAAAAGCAACTTCTATCTGTATGCAGATTTTTGGAACAGCAGATCCTCAGAACCTTAAATATTATGTTTCAAGTTTTAATCCTGTTCTGGAGAAAAAAGACCTTAATCTTCTGGAATACACAGAACCATTAAATTATTTGAAAACCTTCCTGGTTGAATTTGTAAAAAGCAATATCCGTGAATTTTATGATGTAGTTGTTATTCGCGGACAATGGGATGCAACTTTATCAGCACCATTCTCAAATTCATATCAGGAATTGCTTAAAATTTCAGATGAAATTACAGCTTTTGATGAATCATTTTCTGAAGAAGGAACTATGGGCTTAAAGATTAAAACTCTTCTTCCTAAGACAGCCCACGACGCTGGTGCAGAAAATATTATCAACCGCGTAGTTTCAGATGCAAATGATCAGGCTCGTTCATATATCATTCAGTCTGCACAAAATCTTATAACAATTGGAAAGGTAATTAAACAACTGATAGAAGATTATTCTTTAAGCAAGCCTATTCTGGTTGCCAACTGGAAGGAACTTGAAAAGTTTATTGATGTTCCTATGAAGGAATTTAGTGTAAATATTTATAAAAAGATTTATCTTTTTGTTCAGTTACTTCAGACTTATATAGCATCATAAGACGCTATAAAAAAAGCTCACAATGGTGTTTTTCACAGCATTGTGAGTTTTTTTTTATGTCTAAATATAAAACACAGCGACAATGGTATTTGGTGAAGAATTAAACCTGATAAGAATTCAAATGAATGTTTGATAAACCCATGGTATAATTAATTTGCAATTATAAAAAGTATGTAGAACTTATTAATTATGGATAAAACAATAAAAGAAACTATTCATGCACAGGGAATAGAAATCGGAATCTATACCACAGATTTTGAAAATGAGTTTATTTCTCTTACAGATATTGCAAAATATCGTAACGAAGATGATCCTAGATTTGTAATTCAAAACTGGATGAGAAATCGTAATACAATAGAATTTCTTGGAGTTTGGGAAACATTGCATAATCCAGATTTTAACCGTGTGCAATTCGACACGGTTAAAAATGAAGCTGGTGCAAATCGTTTTGTTATGACTCCAACTAAATGGATAGAACAGAATATTGAGCAACCAAAGCGACTAGAATTATTACGTGCAACAGCTATAAAACAACTTCGCACAATTATGGGGTTAAATTTTACGTCACAAAAAATTCTTTCAATTTCTGAGAAGAATGAGGAATAATCCTGTAAAGTGTCAATAAACTGGTAATAATTTACTTAATTTCCCCCGTGCCCCCGATGTGTTCTTTAGAAGTGCAAGTGTTCTGAAAAATTGAAAATCAGAACGTTTTCTGAGCTTAGAAATTACTTCTTTTATTGAAAAATGAAACTTTTTGGAGCTGATTTCTAGACCGCTACGCACACTCTCCCTAGATTTTTTTAATTTTTTTTATAGAAGATATGACACAATTCGTCATACCCCCTGTGTTATCATTCTTTTAGAAGATGAAAAAATATAGTGTTGTCTGAAACCTCCCAGCAGGCAGCATTATATTCTTTCTGATTTTTCTAAATGAGGTTGATATGAAATATTTAATGAATGATGCAATTAAAAGCTATTGCGAATTTTTAGAAAAGTATTTTAAGAATCCAAATGATTTTACAGTCAAAGCTTCAGTACAGCTGATTAATGCTTATTATAATTATTATAAAAATGGTAAGTTTACAGGAGATTTGAGCCATCTAATTGCAGAATCAAGAAACGATCTTGAAATTGTTTTTTCAGAAAAAGAACAGGTATGGGCTTTCATTCATTTAATGATTGAGAACATAGAAGGACAAAACTTAAACATATTCAAAAAAAGAGGATGGATTTACTGCATGAAAAAATTCCAGCATGGTATGAGCAAATTGTGGGTTACAAAACATCCAAAATACGA
>CAMPAL010000163.1 GCA_946631855.1 uncultured Treponema sp.
TTTTTCAGCCCTCATCAGGCTTCTATTTTGGGTTAGATTTTTACTTGATTCACCATTTTTTTTTCGGTTAGATTTAACGTGATTCAATGCGTTTTATTGATAAAGCTCATTTCTTTTGTTATAATAGTGGGATATGAGTAGATGTTTTGCAATGTTAAAACCAGGTGTAGTAAACAGACGTCTGGTAGGTGAAATTATTTCGCGCCTTGAAAAGAAAGGATTTAAAATTGTTGGTATAAAAATGGTTCATCCAAGCAGAGAACTTGCTGCAGCTCATTACGCAGAGCATGAAGGAAAACCTTTTTTTGAAGAACTGGTAGATTATTTAGTTTCCGGTCCGGTTGTTGCTCTTGCATTACAGGCAGATGATTGTGTTCCTTTAGTAAGAAAATATGTTGGAAAAACAAAGCCAATAGATGCTGAACCTGGTACAATTCGTGGTGATTATTGTATTCATACAAATCGCAATATTATTCA
Source organism: uncultured Treponema sp. (assembly GCA_946631855.1). GTDB lineage: Bacteria > Spirochaetota > Spirochaetia > Treponematales > Treponemataceae > Treponema_D. The sequence continues at coordinate 478 of CAMPAL010000163.1, forward strand.
TGCTTCAGACAGCGATGAAAGTGCTGAACGTGAATTAAAATTGTGGTTCAAAGATGATGAAATCTTTGACTGGAAAGATTGCGAAGACGGCTGGTACTAATATTTTGTAACAGTAAAGGCTCCTCTTGGGGAGCTTTTTTTTTAAGCACTTTATTCGAAGCAAACGTTTTTTAGGATATGATTATGGAAAGTAAAACTGTTGGAGTTATTGGTGGTGGTGCCTGGGGTACCGGCTTAGCACAAGCTCTTGCCCGTGGAAACCATAATGTTCAGATTTGGGCATTGGAAGATGAAGTTGTAGAATCAATTAATAAGGAGCACGAGAATAAGCGATATCTTCCAGGTTATAAATTATCTGAAAAAATAACTTGTTCAAACGATATTATCGAAGTTGCAACTGGAAAAGAATTTATTTTTATTGCATCTCCATCTCTTTATCTTGCTTCTACAATCTCTAAAATTACAAAAGTTCCAAATATTGCAGATGGTTCAACTGTAATTGCGGCTCTTACAAAAGGCTTCGTTCCTTCTGATAATGGACCAAAATTAATTCTTGATACAATTGAAGCTTCTTTGCCAGAAATCTATAAAGATTGTACTGTTTATGTAGCAGGTCCTTCTCACGCAGAAGAGGTTGCTATGGGAAAATTGACAGGACTTGTAGCTGCTTCATTAAATCCAAAAAATTCTATCAGAGTAAGAGAACTTTTGAAGGTTCCAGGCCTTTATGCAGTTTCTAGTTTTGATGTTGTAGGTGTTCAGATTTGTGCAGCTGCAAAAAATGTTGTTGCTGTTGTTTATGGTGCTCTTGATGCTCTTGCAGAATCTTCTGATTATTTTGGAGATAATGCTGAAAGTTTGCTCATGGCTGCCGGATTGAATGAAATTCAGACTTTAGGATTTGCAATGGGGGCTTCTCACGCAGAAACCTTTACTTCTATTTCTGGGGTAGGGGATCTTGATGTAACTTGTAAATCTAAATATGGAAGAAACAGACGTTTTGGTCAGGATTTGATTAAAACAGATATGCTTTCAAAGTTTAAAAATATAGATGATTTAATTGCTAATGTCTCAAAAATTGGATATTTGCCAGAAGGTGCAATTGCATGTAAATATGTTCATGAAATCTCTCAGAAGAAAGATTTAAAATTACCATTATCTGACGGACTTTATAAAGTATTAAACAAAGAAATGTCAGTTGATGAAGTTTTAAAAAATCTGCAGAGATAGAAATACGGAGTTGTTATAAAAGATGTTAGAGAAAATTACCAGCACATTTAGTGGAATTGTTAAAAAAATAAGTGGAAAATCTACAATTACAGAGAAGAATATTGAAGACGCTGTTGAAGAAATCAAAATGGCTCTTCTTGAAGCCGATGTTAATCTTCGTGTTGTAAGACGCTTTGTAAATTCAACAATAGAAGAAGCAAAAGGTGAAAAGGTTTTAAGAGCTGTAGATCCAGGTCAGCAGTTTACAAAAATCATTTATGACAAAATGGTTTCAATGCTGGGGGATACAAAACAGGATCTTCATCTTAAAGGTCCTGATACTCAGTCAATCATCCTTATGCTTGGTCTTCAGGGTGCTGGTAAAACTACTGCTGCTCATAAACTTGCTGCAAAACTTAAAAAAGATGGTCGTAAGCCTTTGCTGGTTGCCTGTGACCTGGTTCGTCCTGCAGCCGTTGAACAGTTGAGTCAGCTTGGACAGAAAATTGGCGTTGAAGTTTATAAGGAAGATTCTAAGGATGCTGTAAAAAATGCTAAGGAATCTATTGCTTATGCACGTAAAAATGGTTTTGATACAATCATCATAGATACTGCCGGACGTCTTCAGATTGATGAAGAAATGATGGCAGAACTTGTAAAAATTAAGAAAGCAACTGATCCTGTAGAAGTTTTGCTTGTTGCAGATTCAATGACAGGTCAGAATGCAGTTGATATTGCTAAATCTTTTGATGAACAGCTTGGTCTTACTGGTGTAATTCTTACAAAGTTTGACTCAGATGCTCGTGGTGGTGCGGCATTATCACTTAAAACAATTACAGGCAAGCCAATCCTCTTTATTGGTACTGGTGAAAAAACTGAAGATTTCGAAATTTTCCATCCTGAAAGAATTGCCAGCCGTATTCTTGGTATGGGTGATGTTGTTTCTCTTGTAGAAAAGGCTCAGGAAACTGTTGATGCTGAAGCAGCAATGAAACTTCAGAAGAAAATGGCCCGCAACGAATTTACTTTGCAGGATATGCTGGAACAGTTCCAGTCTGTAAAGAAAATGGGAAATATCCAGTCTATTATAGATATGATTCCTGGTATGAACGGAATTGATGCATCTCAAATGGATATGGGTGGAATGAAAAAAAATGAGGCCATCATCCAGTCTATGACTTATAAAGAAAGAATGAATCATCTTATTATTGGCCCTAGCAGAAGAAAAAGAATTGCAAAAGGTTCTGGTACTTCTGTTGCAGATGTAAATAAATTAATCAAACAGTTTGAAAAAACAAAATTGATGATGAAAAAGGTTAGTCGTAACCGCGGAATGCAGGGGCGAATGATGAATCAGCTTGGACTTGATCCTTCTATGATGAATGGAATGGGTGGAGCTCCTGACGGACTTGGAGGAATGGATATGAGTGCTTTAAAAGGCATGGATATGAAAAAACTCCAGGAACTTGCTAAAAGATTCAGATAATAATTTACAGGGTAAAAAAAACTTCGCTGAGGTCAGAAGAACTGATTTTCAGCGAAGTTTTTTTGTTTTAAACATCTGTATAAACTTAATCTACAACAATTACTGAAGCAGACCGTCCGTCAAGGGTATAGATTTTTTCCGGATTGGTATTATCCAGAACCGGTGTAAGCCCAATATAATAATTGTAGAAGTATTTTCCACTTGTTAAAGGCAGTTCAAGTTCGTAAACTCCCGGTGAAGTTTCGTTCAGCTCATAAATCCATGGATCCCAGTTAGTAAAAGTGCCGGCCAGGTGGATGGTCTGGCCAGTTTCTCCTTTGTAAATAAAATGTACCCGGTCAGATTTTTCTACCTGAGTGAAAATCTTTATACTTCCAGGATCCTCCACCTTTGAAAAGTAAAGGTTCACCGAATCATCATATTCTTTCAGAGGGTTCAGAGGGTCTGTTGTCCACAGTCCGTCCAGAATTAAGCGGTATTTCAGTGTTGTAAATTTATGCTGTCGTTTATAGGCGTAAAACATGTGCTGTCTTGTAACTTTTTCATCATCATCTGTGTGGTTAAGAATTTGAAATGGGTGGATGACCTGATAATTTTCAAAGTCAAATGCAATTCCTACAAACCTGTACTTTGGTTCACTGGTAAAGATGATGTAATCTTCAGTTATTACAGGTGCACCGGCCTTATCAATCTGGTGTAAGAGAGTATCCAGTTCGAAATTCTGATAGTTACTTTGATCTTCCGCGTATAAACCGCCTGCTCCAAATCCTAAAAGACTTACAGCAGCAAGGAAGAGAAATACAATGAGCTTTTTCATATTTTCTTTATCGGCCAGTGGATGTAAAGGTTTAGTTTTTTTATGTTAATAGTAAAAATTAGCAAAAAGGCTTAAGTTGAATAAAAAAACTACCGTTAGTTTAAAAGTATAATTAGACTTGTAATTTACAAGTGATGTGGAGTAAAATTAAACGATATGCCAGGCTTAAGTCAGCTTAAACAATTTAATAAAGATCTCCTTTCAATCGGTGATGAAATATCAATTCGTGCATCAAGAGGAGAAAAACCTGTAGAAGTTCTCATTCCTAAAGAAGTTGAAGATAAAAACGATTCTGAAGACTTTGTTTTAGGAATGCCTGAAATTGAAGCTGAAATTGACAATTCTCCAGTTGACGAAGACCTTTCCGATTTAGCAGGTCTGGCTAATCCATCATCCACATCATCAAATTCTTCCTCAGAATCAGCTCCAACTTTTGAAGCTCCTGATTTATCTGCACTTTTAAATCCAATGGCAGCTGCAGATGATCAGTCATCAGACGGTATGGATATGCCTGATCTTTCAATGTTCGAAGATACTCCAGAAGAAGTTGAAGAAGAAGTTGTTGAAGAAGAACCTGAAGAAGTTTCTGTTGCAGATATGGGGCTTGATGCTCTTTTGTCTGGGGCTGGATTTGATGCTCCTGAAGAAGAGGAAGTTGCAGAAGAACCTGAAAGCCAGCCTTTAGATGTAAATGATTTTGAAGAAGTTGAAGATTTAGACAGTCTTGATGCAGAGCCTCTTCCTGAAGCAGAAGAAGTTCCTGCCGAAGAGATTCCTCAATCATCACCAGCCTCTACAGGGGATGCTGAACTTGATGCTCTTCTTGGAAATCTTGATTTTGACTCAACAGAAAATAAAACTGAGAGTAAAGATGATGACCTTCTTCCTGAAATGGAAGAATTGACTGAAGAGCCTGGAGAGCTTGAAGACCTTTCAACACCAGAGGATGATCTTACTTCGCCAGTGGAAGACCTTACAGACGGGGTGGAAAATTTGGATGCTCCGGTGGAAGATCTTTCTACACCAGCGGATGACTTTTCTTTACCTGAAGACGATTTTTCTTCTCCTGCAGAAGAACTTTCAAATACCACAGATGATTTTAGTCTTCCAGAGGGTGATTTTGATGCCCCTGTTGAAGACCTGACAACTCCAGCAGATGATTTGACTGCCCCAGCAGATGATTTTGCAGAGCCGGTAGAAGAGCTCACAGACGGGGGAGAAGATTTTGATACACCAG
>CAMPAL010000164.1 GCA_946631855.1 uncultured Treponema sp.
GGCATTTCTGTCTGTTGCAGTAGTTGTGCTGCCGTTTGAATCTTTCCATACTACATTTGAAGATACTTGAGTACTTCCATTGTAAAGGGAATATGTTGAAAAGTTCAGGTCTGTAGCAGCAGGTGGTGTCCATGTAAAGGTTATAGAGTTGTCTGTACTGCTTGCAGAAGTATTTGTAATTACAGGGCCCGTTTTGTCTATTAAAACCCAGTAGAAATAGAAATAATTATCACTAGGTTCATTAGAAGTATTGTATTTTCTGTAAGAATATTTTTCGTTTCCAACTTCGTCACTAGCTTTAAAGACAATCTTATAGAAGCCACTAGGTATATCTGAAATATCTACTTCATAAGGTGCTTCAGCTGTTCCTGCAAGTGATAAAGAAGAGGAACTTTTATTTAGAGGAATAGTTTTTGTGTAATAGATACCATTTGTTAAATCTGTGTAGTTTTCGTCTCTGATTTTATAGAGAAATGCGGTTAAATCTTTTGAAGGACCAATTCCTGTGTCATTTACACGTGCATATATATATAATTTATTATCAGCAGTATAGTAGTTTGTGTAGCCCAAAAGTGTATTGTTAGGTCTGTAAGTTGTATTTGCTACATAATTGCTGTTTCCGCTTCTTTGATCTGGAGTTTGTGGATCTGATAGAGAACCAGAGCTAGTGTGTTTTAGTTTTAAGAAGCCTGTATCTCCACCTGTAGAATTGATACCAATATCAAAAGTTGGTGCAATATCGTCAGTTGAACTATTAACGCTGTAGCTCCATTTTTTTGAACTGCTTAAAGGAATTTTATAAAAATCAGTTTCAGAGTCTGAGGTTTTAGGAATTGAGTAATAAAAATCTTTGGAAACTTTTACAACTATCTGGCTGAAGGCAGGAGGTGCATTTGAAGTTCCTGATTTTGCTTTGATAATAAGGGTGTCTCCCTGAATTTCCGGGGCATTAAAATGGTTGAGTATTGATTTTCCAGAAGATTTGTTTGTGATTTCAATATTCTTAAAGTAAACATAACCATTGTATGTGTATCCATATTTTTGTGTTGTATTATTATAAGTGGTTGTCAGAAAGTCAGAGTCTGAAATGCCTAAGCTGTTTTCTAAATTAGTAATTTCGTCGGTATTATAATAGATAGATCCTAAATCCATATTCTGGTCAAACATAAGCTGGACTCTGGAGTCACGGTAGATATCATCACCTGTTGGGCCATTTGAAAGATATTGAGGTCTTTCTGCACATACAGGAATAATTTTTATATTGCTGTTTGTATTTTCGTTCCAGGAAATTATGATGTTTGATTTTTCTCTTGCTTTTTCAATATTTGCAGTTTGTGTAATAACAGAACCATCTTCATTATGGAAATTAATTCTGTTTGTAATGTCTGCTCCATCCTGCTCAATAATCCAGTGAGTAAAATAGTAGTCTGTATCAGAAATAAAGTTTACAGAAATCTTTTCACCTTTTTTATAAGTTTTTGTTTCAGCTGGAGTAATACGTCCCTGACTACCATCAAATACTACGCTTACAGTTGGAATGAGCTGACAGTTAGCCTTGATATTTATTGCTTCTTCGTCAGATTTTGAATTGAGAGTAACTACAGCATAAGCTGTTCTGTTTGCCGAATCAAAATATCCGTTATTATCAGAATATAAGTTTTCACCATAATTATTTTTTACAGGAGAAATTGTAATTGCTTCTGTGTCTGAGCTTATCCATTCTGAAAAAGAATAAGCTTCGTCGATTCTGCATGCAATTGTAAATGATGTACCAACATTATAATCTTTCTGGAAATTCAGACCAGACTGACCTTCAAGCAGGAGTGTTGTACTTCCAAGGTTTGTGTGTCCTTCGTTGTCTTCAAAAGAAAGATTGATTGTGTTTTTTGGAATAAGTTCACAGTTAGCTTTTATTTCAACAGTTTCTTCTGCACTGTTAATAACTGTGATGTATGCATAGGCGATATTGTTTTCTGTATCAAGATATCCATCTGCACCTTTGTAAAGATTTTCTCCAACAGAGTTTTTTACAGGCTGAAGTAAGGCTGCATCTGAAGTTGAAATAGACCAGTTTAAGAATCTGTAGATTGGGTCAATTCTTAAAGCAATAGTTGCATTTTCTCCAATGTTATATTCTTTTGCGAAGGTAAGGTTTGTCTGACCGTCAAGAACTAAAGTTGTATTTCCAAGGTTTGTGTTGTTATTTGCATCTGAGAAAGAATAATTAATGTTTGTTTTGCTGCTTGTTGTGTGGTCAATTGTGTAGGTATAAGTAAGTTCTGTTTCTGAAGTTTGATTTCCTTCATCAGTTTCGTAAGTAATTTCGGCAGGTATTTTGATAGTTACTGTTCTGGAAGTTCCTTTTACAACAGAAATTCTGTTATCTGGATTTGCAGGAATAACAAGGTTTTTATTATCAGTCTGAAGTATAGGATTTCGGAAGTAATCTGCACCATCTTCCGGTGGGTTCGAAAGGGAAATTGTAATGCCTGAAAAATCATTATCTCTAAAAAGTGGAGCAGTAAATTTAAGAACAGGCGAAACATCTCTTGGTGCAACTGCGTTGTTTTCTACCGAAGGTGTTGAATTACTTGTAATTGCAAGTAAAGGTACAACTTTTGGCTTGAGTAAAAGTTCATCAGAATAGATTAAGTCGTTTGCATTGATGATTTTTACAGAAGTTTTTAGTTTTTGTGCATCTTCGAACTGAACAAATTCTAAGAGAGACTGACTTCGTTCATTTTTGCATACAGCAGTCCATCCTAAGAATTTGTATCCTTCTGCAAGACTGAATTCCAGAGGAATTGTATCGGTTACTTTGCAGGCCCCAACAGAGGATGCAGAAACCAGACTTCCGTATTCGCTTCTGTCTGCAGCAATTGTAACTGCGAAACTCTGGGCATTTGCGTATGTAATTTTCTGTTTTAATTCTTCTGCGGAGTCTGAACCAGACATAAAGTTTGAACATGAAAAAGTAAGCAGGGAAATAAAAAGAGCAGAAGAGAGTGAGAGAGTCTTAATTAAGCGTTTCATTTTTATAATCTCCAAATGTTTTTTTAGCGCATAATTCAAGATGTTTTTTTATAATAAGATGTTATTTTCATTATAATATAGGTAAACTTTTATTTCCATTAAAATTATTTAATATTACTTTAAAAAAATGGCTTATTCCCTAAAGAATGTTTTTATTCTATAATTAAGGTATGGCTACACAACATAAAACAATTGACCAGCAGACTCTTGAAAATCTGCTTTATTTATCACGCTTGTCTCCAGATTCTACAGATATGGAAACTTTGAAAAAGCAGGTGGATGATATCGTTGGATATTTTGATATTCTTGCTAAATATGATGATAGTGAAAATCCTTATGACGCTTATCCAAGTACAGAAGCAGACAAACTTCGCGACGATTCTGTAGTTCAGGGCCTGGATATTAATGATGTTAAAAAGATTACTGATAAGTTTATGGACGGATATTTCCAGGTTCCAAAAGTTTTAGGAGCTGGAGCTTAAGGGTAAAAATATGTTTTATACAATCAAAGAAACTAGAGATGCATTAAAAACTGGAAAAATTACAAGTGTTCAGCTTGTAAAAGATTCAGTAGAAACTTTTGAAAAAGATAAATCAGCTTCAATTCCTTTAAATGCTTTTATTGAACTTTATGAAGACGCTCTTACAAAGGCAGAAGCTGCTGATAAAGAAATTGCAGATGCAAAAGCAGCAGGCACACTTGATAAACTTTTTGAAGAAAAACCTTTGCTTGGTATTCCATTTGCCAACAAGGATAATATTTCATCTAAGGGACATCGTCTTACTTGTGCTTCAAAAATTCTTAAAGGCTATGTTGCTCCTTATAATGCAACTGTAATTAATCGTCTTGAAGCTGCAGGTGCAATTGCTCTTGGCCGCTGTAATCAGGATGAATTTGCTATGGGTTCTTCCACCGAGTATTCATGCTATGGTCCAACCCGTAATCCTATCAACCGTGAATATGTTTCTGGAGGTTCTTCTGGAGGTTCTGCTGCTGCTGTTGCCGCTAATCAGGCTTTGTTCGGTCTTGGAACAGAAACTGGTGGTTCAGTAAGACTTCCTGCATCATATTGTGGTATTTATGGACTTAAACCAACTTACGGTGTTTTGAGCCGCTGGGGTGTTGTAGCTTATGGTTCATCTTTGGATCAGGTTGGTATTTTAGGTCATACACCAGCTGATATTGCCGAACCGCTTTCTCTTATGTGCGGTCAGGATATGTATGATGATACATCAGCTGATTTGCCAAATGTTGATAAAATCAAAAATCTTACAGCTTTATCTGATGAAGAATTTAAAGCTCTTAAGATTGCAATTCCAAAGCAGTTCCTTAAAACAGAAGGTGCAGATCCTGATGTTGTAAAGTGCTTTGAAGATACCCGCAAATGGTTTGAATCTAAGGGTGCAAAGATTGATGAAGTTGACCTTCCAATTTTGGATGCATCTATTGCTTCTTACTATGTAATTGCTCTTTCTGAAGCTGCATCTAACCTTAGTCGTTTTGATGGTATTCGTTATGGTAACCGTGTTGATAATGGCAAGGGCTATGATGAACTTTATGTTGATACCCGTTCTGAAGGATTCGGTCCTGAAGTAAAACGTCGTATTATTATTGGAAACTATGTTCTTTCTGAACAGTTTTCTGGTGATACTTACAAAAAAGGTATGACTGTTCGTGCCAGAATGCAGCGCGAAGTTGCTAAGGTTTTTGAATCTTACGATATTATTCTTTGTCCAACTTGTCCAACTGCTGCATTTAAGCTTGGTTCAAAAGTGGACAGTCCTCTTGAAATGTATTTGTCAGATTTGTATACAACATTCGTAAACCTGGCACGTATTCCTTCTATCAGTGTTCCAGCTGGCCGTACTTCAAAAGATGGAATGCCAATTGGTATGCAGTTTGCAGGAAAAATGTTCAACGAAGCATTGATTTTGCGACTTGCGGAGTCCTGGGAGTGCGAGCACGAAAAGTGCGGTATTCCAGTGAAACAGTAAAACGAGTGCTCGCTGTAGTTTTGCTACGCAAAAGCTGCGGATTAGGCATTTGTGAAGTTGGAGTTTTTCCTGCGAGCATCGTGGTTGTGGAATTCCAGTAAGAAAATAGCTGCATAAAAAAGGACGTCCTTTGAAGTGTACCCCAAAAGTTGGAGACAATTTTTGGAGGTACACTTTTTTTATGTC
>CAMPAL010000165.1 GCA_946631855.1 uncultured Treponema sp.
CAAATGCAGAACTTACTATGCCGGATGGAAGTATTATTTCAGGGCAGAGTCAGGTTGATAAAGCAATAATTGAAATCCTCCGAATTGAAAAAAGTCAGTTTTCTCAGATTGTAATGCTTGCTCAGGGGGATTTTCAGAAATTATTAAACAGCGACACAAAAGACCGTCAGGAAATATTCAGAAGAATTTTTAAGACAGAAAATTATCAGATAATGCAGACAAGGCTTAACGAAAAAAGAAAAGAAATTAATGCACTGGTGAATGAAACTTCTTTGAGCCTTAAGCAGTATTTTTCTGAAACAGTCTGTGATAAATCTGATTCTCTTGCTGAAAGTTTTGAACATGCAAAAGAAGATTCTGTTTCCTGGGAAGAAAAAATCAAAATTCTTGAAAATATCATCATAAGTGATAGAAAAAAAGAAGAAGAGATTGAAGAAAAAGCAGAAAGTAATAAAAAAGAACTGGATAAAGTAAAAATTGAACTTTCTGAATTAAATGATATAAAAAAAGCTCTGACAGAATTAGAAGAAGCAGAAAAGAATCTGAAAAATAAAAAGGAAGCTCTGGTAGTTTTTGCAAAAGAACTTGAAGAAACTGGTCAAAAGAAAGAAGCTGCTTCAAAACTGGAAGAAGAAAAAATCCTCCTTGAAAATGATTTACCAAAATATCAGGAAGTAAAAAATCTGTCTCTACAGGTAAAAAATCTGAAGGTGGATTTAGAAAAAAATGAAAGTCTGATTGAAAAATTGACTAAGTCTCTGGAAACAAAGGAAAAAGATCTTGAGTCTGTGAAAAATCAGATAAAAGAAATTTCTTCTCATCAGGATAAATTGCCTGAGTTAACTGAAAGAAAAAATAAAACTGAACAGAGACTGGAACTTTTGAAAGCTCTGGAAAAAAATTATAAGGAATTATCAGAAATTCAGAAAAATCTGGAAGAGGCTCAGAATGAATATTTGCAGATTCGCAAGGCTTATGAAAGAGCCCGAAAAGATTTTGAAGAGAAAAATCAGGCTTATCTGGACGGACAGGCAGGAGTTCTTGCAGAAAATTTACAGGAAAATCAGCCTTGTCCTGTATGCGGCTCATTACATCATCCGTCACCTGCAAAAAAACAGAACTCTTTGCCAGATCAGGAAGAATTGAAAAAGCTTAAAGAAAGTGCTGAAAAACTTTTGCAGGAGGAAAATGCAAAGTCACAGGAAGCTTCTAATGAAAATACAAAATTAGAAATGAAAAAACAGCAGGTTCAGGAAACTTATCTCAAGCTTTTTGGGCATGACCTTTCTGAAACTGTAGAAGAAGACACCAGAAATGAAAAAAATCTTGTAAATCAGCAGTATAAGCAGCTTCTGGACGAATGCCAGGCGGAAGAAAAATTACAGGAGAGTAAATCAAAGCTTGAAGAAAGTCAGACCAGCCTTGAAGAAGAAATAAGCAGCGGAAAAAAACAGGAACTTGAACTTACAAATAAAAAAGTTCAGCTAAGTTCGGAAGAGAAAAATGCTGAAGCAAATCTTAAAAAAATCAGTTCAGGTTTAAAATACGAAAGTTCTGAAGCGGCTGAAGAAAAAATTGCCTCTCTGGAAAAAGAAATTTCAGATATAAAGAAGGCTTTTGATCAGGCTCAGAAAAATCATTCTGACTGTGATAAAGAAATTTCTGGTCTTACTGAAAAAATTGCCCAGTTAAAAAAATCTGCAAAATCAGAAAAAACTTATGATGAAAAAGTTCTTCTTTCAAAAAATGAGGAACTTGAAAAAATGGCAGATTTTTTCGAATCTCAAAAAAAAGAACTTTATTCCCGTTTGCAGACTAATCAGAAGGCGGTGGAAAATATCAGAATAAAGGCAAAGGAACTTTCTGAACAGGAGCATAAACTCACTTATGTTTCAGAACTTGCTGCAACCGCCAGTGGAAATCTGGGGCAGGGCAAGGCAAAAATCATGCTGGAAACCTATGTTCAGATGCATTATTTTGACAGGATAATTGCCCATGCCAATCTGCGTTTTGAAAGTATGTCCGGCGGTCAGTACACCCTGGTCAGAAAGGTTGATGCAGATAATGTCCGCAGTCAGTCTGGACTTGAATTAAATGTAATAGATCATTTTAAGGGAACCGTCCGCGATGTAAAAACCTTGTCTGGTGGAGAATCTTTCGAGGCCTCTTTGTCGCTTGCTCTTGGTCTTTCAGATGAAATTGCCCAGAACGTTGGTGGAATAAAAATGGATACAATGTTTGTTGATGAGGGATTTGGTACTCTGGATGAAGATACTCTTCAGAAAGCTTATAATGCCCTTGTCGGTATTACAGAAGGAAATCGTCTGATAGGAATTATTTCACATGTTGGTTCATTAAAAGAAAAAATAGATAAACAAATTGTGGTTCATAAAGAACCAGGTCAGCCAAGTAGTGTGACTATAAAATCATAATGTGGTAAAATAGAAGTATGAATTTAAAAGATTTTCAAGCATCTGCATATTTAAAAAAAATGAATAACTCAAATTCTTCAAATGATTCTGAAAAAGAAGTTCCAAAAGCTAAGGAAGTAAAACCTTTTGTTCCAAGAACTTTGTCTTCATCTTCATCACAGACTTTTGTAAAAAGCACAGTAGAAAAAGAAAAAACATCACCATCGGAATCTTTTTCTCCCCGCGTTGAAAAGAAACTTTCGACAGATCAGCAGCTTGAAAATGCAACAAATTATCTGAAAGATGGTGGTCTTTTAAAAGTTCCGGTTGAAGCCAAGGAACCTGATGGAAGAGATTCCGTTTACCGCCGTGTAGCAAAATTCCTCCTTTTGATTGGAGAAAATGAAGCTGCTAAAATCCTTCCTCATCTTTCAGAAAAACAGATTGAAAAAATTATTCCTGAAATTGCATCAATCCGAACTGTAGGAAAAGAAGAAGCTCAGGTCATTCTTGAAGAATTTAACAGTTTGATGAATAAATCGCGGGAGCAGGGAGGACTGGAAACTGCCAGAGAAATGCTGGAAAAGGCCTATGGAAAAGACCGTGCCAGTCAGATGATTAGAAAGGCTATCCCGCTGGAAGGAAAAATTCCTTTTGTTTATTTAAATGATGCTGACAATGAAAGAGTATATCAGCTTTTGAAAGATGAAAATCCCGGCGTACAAAGTCTGGTTCTTTCTCATCTGGAACCAAAAAAAGCTGCAAAAGTTATAAATCTGATGAATCCGGATGAAAAGAAAGAGGTTGTCCTTCGTCTGGCAAAAATGCAGCCTGTAGATCCTGATGTTTTACGACGGGTAGATCAGGCCATGCATGAAAAGTCCCTTAATCAGACTGTAGAAAAAGCTGAAAATATTGACGGAAGAAATGCCCTGGCCCAAATCCTTAAAAAGATGGATATTGGTTCTGAAAATGACATTCTTTCTTATCTTTCGGAAGACGACCCTGATTTGGGACAGGATCTCAGAAGCCGTCTCTTTACAATGGATGATGTAATTAAGGCTGATGATCGTTTTGTTCAGCAGAGACTGCGTGAAATGTCAGAGGTGGATATTGCCTATCTGATTGCAGGAAAACCAGATGATTTTAGGGATAAGATTCTGGATAATATTTCAAGCGGAAGAAGAGCTGAAGTTCTGGATCAGGAAGACATTTTAAAACCAATGAGACGTTCTGACTGCGAAAAGATTACTTCTGAATTTTTCAGTAAACTCCGCAGGGCTTATGAAGAAGGGCATCTGATAATCAAAGATAGAAACGATGACGTTTTTGTGTAACTATATTATAATATAGTTATGTTCAACTTTTTAGATTCAAACAATATTAATCAGTCTTACAAAGGCTTCACACTTCTTTCAATCGATGACATTCCAGACTACAAGGCAAAAGGCGTTTATTTAAGACATAAACGTACAGGTCTTGAAGTCTATCATATAATTAAGGATGATAAAGAAAATCTTTTTGCATTCGCATTTAGGACTATTTCTAAAGATTCACTTGGAACTGCCCATATTATGGAGCATTCAACTCTTTGTGGAAGTGAAAAATATCCTCTTAAAGAACCATTTTCAACTTTGGTAGGAACAAGTGTAAACACTTTTTTAAATGCCCTTACATATCCTGATAAAACTGTTTATCCTGCAGCCTCTCTTATTCGGGATGATTATTTTAATATGATGGATGTTTATGCGGATGCAGTTTTTTTTCCAAAACTGGAGCATGTAACTTTTATTCAGGAAGGACACCGTCTTGAACTTGATGAAAACAATAATCTGAGTATTCAGGGTGTTGTTTATAATGAGATGAAAGGAAACTATTCTTCTTTCGCTCAGGTTGCTTTTAAAGATCAGATTTCTGCAATGTTCCCAGATTCTTTCCCTCAGTATGAGTCAGGCGGAGATCCTCTGGAAATTCCAAATCTTACATATCAGGCTTTCCTGGACTTTCATCAGAAATTCTACAATCCAGATAACTGTCTTCTTTTTCTTTATGGTGATATTCCAACAGCCGATCAGCTTGATTTTCTGGATCAGCGTTTTATTTCCCGCATTGAAAAAAAATACAACTGTATTAAAGATGTAGAAAATGCAGATTCCAAATTACCAGTCATCAAAGATGAAATAAAAGAACTTCAGGAACTAAAACTTTTGACTAAATCAACAGAAATAAGAACTTTAGCTCCAGATACAGGTGCAACTGGAAATTATGTAACAATGAACTGGTACACCGGCGAAGTTAATATCGAAAAATATTATCTTTCAGAAGTAATTGGCGGAAACGATTCTTCTCCATTAGCCAGGGCTTTGAAAGAATCGGGACTTGGTGATGAAGTAAATTGTGGTAATTTTGGACAGTTCGTTCAGGAAATCTATTCTGCAGGTCTTTGGGGCGTAAAAAAAGGCAACGAAAAGAAGGTTTATGATTTAATCGAAAAAACAATTCATGAAATTTATGAAAAAGGCATAGATCAGAAAGATATTGATTCTGCCATCATGGGTATAGATTTTAGTTTGAGAGAAGAAAATCGTTACTGGGGACCTGTTTCTATTCAGATAATGGAAAAAGTTCTTAAAGGCTGGTCAAATGGAAAAGCTTGTTCTTCTTTGCTTACACCAATAACCAGTTTTGAAGCTCTTAAAAAGAAACTTAAAGAAGATAAAGATTTTACCCGTAAACTTATCAAAAAATATTTTATTGACCAGAAAGTGGTTGTAAAATTTGTAAGTGAAGCAAGTCCT
>CAMPAL010000166.1 GCA_946631855.1 uncultured Treponema sp.
GAGGAGGAATCCAGCAACGGTATGCGCTAAGAGCTGTGCTTGGGATTATCTGGGCCTCTTTTTTTTTAACCAGAATATTATCATCCAAAAATTACATATTTTTGTACAAGGTTTTTCACTATATTCTTTGCAATTTCCCTATTATAATTTTTACTATGATTACTTTATTTAATGATAATTGGGAATTTTCTGAAATTCCTTTAGACAATGATTCAATGTACAAGGATAAAGAACCTGTTCTCTTTACTCCTGATCAGTTTTTAGAAGCTGCAAAAAAAGCAGAATACAAAAATGTCAGAATTCCGCATGACTGGATGATTCACCACACTAAAGATTTATACAAAAACAGTGTGGGATGCTATTCAAAATCTTTCACTCTCAAAGAAAAAGATGTAAATAACCGTCACACAGCAATCCGTTTTGAAGGGGTTTATATGAACTCTGCGGTTTGGGTGAACGGGCAAAAAGCCGGTGAATGGAAATACGGTTACGGAACTTTTGAATTCAATATTTCAAAACTTGTCCAGGCCGGCGAAAATGAAATTCGGGTGATTACAGTTTATCAGAGTCCTAATACAAGATGGTATTCTGGGGCTGGAATTTTCCGTGATGTATCATTAATTCAAAGTCCATCCACCTACCTGGTATCTGACGGAACTTATTTTGTAAATCGTCCTGATGATAAATCTAAACTTGACGGCAGCTGGAATATCAAGGCTTCTGTAGAAGTTGCAGGTCCTGTAAAAGGGCACAAAGTTATCAACATAATTACTGATAAAGAAGGCAAAGTTTTTGCTAAATCAGAATTTCCTGTATCACCACTTCCGCTTAATCCCGATGAGTCTGATTATCTGCACAGTGTAGTTCCTGGTCTTTCTTTTGATTCAGTTTCAAGAACTACAGAAGAACTGTCTGTATCAGCTCCTCACCTGTGGAATCTTGATGATCCATACTTGTACACTGTTACAAGCCAGCTTTTAGATGCAGATGATAAAGTAATCGATTCTTACAGCCAGAATTTAGGCTTCAAAACTGCTGAATTTACAAATAACGAAGGATTTTTCCTCAACGGTAGGCATGTAAAGATTTATGGAGCCTGCCAGCATCATGATCATGGTGCTTTAGGGGCTGCTTTTGATAAAAATGCTCAGAAACGTCAGTTCCTCCGCCTTAAAGAAATGGGCGTAAATGCGGTACGTTGTTCTCACAATCCTCCACCAAAAGCCTGGATGGATCTTGCCGATGAATTAGGCCTTATGATTGATGATGAAGCCTTTGACATGTGGGAAAAACCAAAAACCTCCTTTGACTACGGAAACTACTTTAACGACTGGTGCGAAAAAGACACTGTTTCCTGGGTCAGAAAAGACCGAAATCATCCATCATTAATTATGTGGTCTATTGGTAACGAAATTTACGATACTCACGTTGGAAATGGTTTTGAAATTACAAAGAAGCTTTATTCAATTGTAGAAAGGCATGATCCAGAAAAGAATGCCCCAATCACAATTGCTTCAAACTATATGATGACTGATGGGGCCCAGCATTGTGGCACAGAAATTGACACTGTTGGTTACAACTATCTGGAACGCCTTTACGATGAACATCATGAAAAATATCCTGAATGGAAAATCTATGGTTCTGAAACTGGCTCAACTGTTCAAAGCCGTGGAATTTACCACTTCCCTGACAGTCTTAAGCTGGTAACTTTCAGCGATGGTCAGTGCTCAACTCTTGGAAACTGTACAACTCCTTGGGGCTGTGCAAACACTCAGACTGTAATTGCAAACGACCGCGATTGTCCTTTTAGTGCTGGTCAGTTTATCTGGACTGGCTGGGATTACATTGGCGAGCCTACTCCTTATCACACAAAATCTTCTTTCTTTGGACAGATTGATACTGCAGGTTTCCCAAAAGACACTTTCTACCTCTTCAAATCTGAATGGGCTGGCAAAAATGCAGCTCCTTTTGTACATCTTTTGCCATACTGGGACTGGAACGAAGGTCAGCTGGTGGATGTAAAGGCTTACTCTAATGCTGCGGCAGTTGAACTTTTCTTTAATGGAAATTCTTTGGGCAAGCAGGAAATTAATCATAAAGATGGAAAAGAACCTTTTGGTCACTGGATTTTGGAATACCACAAGGGTGAAATTAAGGCTCTTGCTTATGATGAAAATGGAAATGTGATTGCAGAAGATTCTAAAAAATCATTTGGAGACCCTGCATCTATCATCCTTAAACCAGAAACAGAAAAAACTGGAAACCTGTTCTTTATTCAGATTATGACTGCTGATAAAGACGGAACTCTTGTTGAAAATGCCAGAAATCTTATTACCTTCAATGTTGCAGGGGATGCTGAACTGGTTGGAATGGACAATGGAGATTCAACTGATTACGACGAATACACCGCCGATGAAGGAAACGGAGGAGCTCGCAGTCATACAAGAAAGCTTTTTGCAAACCGTCTGATTGCTATTGTTCGTGCTAAGAGCGAAAAATCATCTTTTGTTGTAACTGCTGCCAGCAAGTATCTTCCAAATGTTTCTATGAAATATGATGGAAATGCCTGGAGTCAGGTTGCACCTTATATGGCAATTCGTCCAGAAAGCGATTTTATTCCAAGCCGTAAAATAGAAATTCAGGCTGATGGTGGAACAAAACTTAATGCCGATTGCAGAGAAGTTCATGTAACTGCAAAAGTTTTACCAGAAAATGCTTCTATCAAAGAAATAAACTGGAATCCTGTTCTTAAGGAATGTGTTGCGAGTGACAATATTGAAGTTTGCGACAAAGAAGGTATTGGAAGCGGAACTGAAAAGGCTCTTATAAAAGCAGCTGGTGATGGTGAATGTATTCTGCGTTGTACAGCTCATAACGGAACTATATATGATGAAGTTTTGAGCGATTTACCATTCACTGTAAGCGGAATTGGTACTCACAAAGTAAATCCTTACGAGCTGGTGGAAGCCTGCCGTCTCAATGGCTGGGATGATTTTGAAGGCAAGGAAAAACCTGGTCTTTCTCTGGAAAGTGGTATTTCTACCCGCAACTCAAGTAACACCTGGATTAGTTTTGATAAAGTTGATTTTGGTGCAGATGGTGCTGATACAATCCATCTTCCAATTTTCAGTCATAACACAGAACTTCCTCTTGAAGTTTGGGATGGAAAACCTGCTCCTGGAACCGACTGGAACGGCTCTAAAGCTCCAGAAAAGGGAGTAACAGAAGGTGGTGGAGAATGTCTTGGAAAATTCACCTACAAGCATGAATCTATCTACAATGTATATTCAGAAAATGTATTTACATTGAGCAGACGTCTTTTTGGTGTTCATACTCTTAGTGTGGTTCTTCCTGATGGAATCTATTTCCACGGTTTCTATTTTGACAAAACTCCAAAGGCCTTTGCAAAACTTCGTGCTCTGGATGCAGATGTTGTAACCGGAGATTCTTTCACAAAGACCCAACTGGCGGTAGAAGGAATTGGAAACAATGTAAACCTTGACTTTGCAAATATGGATTTTGGCTCTAGCAAGGCAAAGAAACTTACAATTTGCGGAAAGTCTAACACCGAAAACAATACAATCAACATAAAATTCTTTGGTGCTGACGGAAAGAACTCTACACAGGTGATAGAATTTGCCCACACAGACGACTACGAAGAAAAAACTTTTGATATAGAAGAAGTTAGCGGCAGTCAGAAAATCAGTTTTGTATTCCTGCCAGGCTGTAACTTTGACTTTAAGTGGTTTAAATTCGAGTAGAAAAAACACTATAATAGGCTTGCTGGATTTTTCCGGCAGGATTTTTCAGCAGGATTTTTCCGGCAAGCTTTATGGTGGATTTTATGTTCAAAAAAATTATTGCACTTTTTAAGAAGGAATTGATGCTTAGTGTTTCTTTACTGGCAGCAATTCTTTCTTTATTTATAACCCCTCCAAGTACACAATTATTAAAAGATATAGACTGGAAAACTCTGGCAACTTTATTTATGCTGCTTTCAGTTCTGGAAGGTTTCAAAAAAGAAAATCTTTTTTCGCCTCTCTTACAGAAAACAATCAGACTAAAAAGCATGAAAGGTTTAACCTGTTTTTTTGTTTATTCGGTTTTCTTTTCTTCAATGTTTGTTACAAATGATGTTTCCCTGATTATTTTCGTTCCACTCACAATCATTCTTTTTAGGGCGGGCGGCAAGGAAAAATACATTCTGCCAGTTCTTACTTTTGAAAATATTGCCGCAATCAGAGGTTCCCTGCTGACTCCTTTTGGAAGCCCACAAAATCTCTTTTTGTACAGTCAGAGCGGCATTTCAACACCTGAATTTTTGCTTACAATGCTTCCTTTGTGGCTTTTTAGTTTTGTACTGCTTTATCTTTTTATTCTGTTTTTGTACCGCAAGGATGAGAAGGAACTTATCACCATTGAAAAACAGGAAGTCTGCCAGGAATGGGAAAAAGAACGAAAAGGAAAACGCATTCTTTATATCACACTTTTTTTAGTAGTTGTTGCAAGCATTGTTTCAAGAACTCGCTTCTGGCCTTTTGTTACTCTTGCAGTAGCTCTTTCTCTTTTAATTTTTGACCGAAAGATTCTTTTGCAGACTGATTATGTACTTTTACTCACCTTCTTCTGTTTCTTTGTTTTTTCATCTTCAATTTGTTCGAATCCAAAAGTTTCGGAATTTCTTAAAAGTTCAGTCGGGGGGCATGAATATATCTGGTCAATTTTACTAAGCCAGGTGATTTCAAATGTTCCGGCTTCAATTGTTTTATGGCCTTTTACAAATAACTTACGGGCACTTTTGTACGGACTGGATTCAGCAGGTTTGTGTTCAATTATAGGTTCCCTTGCAAGCGTTATAAACTTAAGAATTTATGTAAGGGAATATCCAGGCCAGGGCTTCAAGTTTATAAAGACCTTCACCTGGATAAGCCTGATTTTCTTTGCAATTGTAGTATTGCCTCAACTGGGTCTGATTTTGTTGATGAAGTAATTTAGGATTCTTTCAAAGCCTTCTGGAGTTTTTCAAGAGGAACGTTCAGTTTTTCTGCAGCAACTTCAGGACTTACGTTGAAAGATTTAACAACAGTTACAGCATCTTCAAGATTTGCCTGAGTTTTTCCTTCTTCAATACCGTCTCTTTTTGCCATTCTAATTAAATCTCTATCATGTAAATTCACGGCACTATACTCCTGTCGAA
>CAMPAL010000167.1 GCA_946631855.1 uncultured Treponema sp.
AAATTCTAATGCACAGTCAACAAGCGGACAGTCAGCTTCAGTTACAGACTAATTAGAAACTGATTAATGTAAAAAACGCTTTGGAAATATGAAGGTAACTTCATCCATCCAAGGCGTTTTTTTTTTATACGTTTAAAATTTATTTTTTTATGAATACCCACGAATTAGTATCCAAGCAACAGATTAGAGACTCATACGAATCATATAGAGAATATTTTACAGAGATAATGAGTCATGTAATTGAAAAATTACAAAGTAATATAAAGCTATCAACTCAGCCGACTTATAAAAGCAGGGTAAAGAGTTTTAATAGTTATTATAAGAAAATTGTACGTCTTAAGCCTGAGCAGGTTGAATCTAAAACAGATTTAATTTATCTGACTGATATGATGGGAATCAGAATGATTTGTGCATTTTTGGAAGATATTAATATTGGTCTTGAACAGATTAAGAAGTTATTTGATATAAAAGAAGTTGAAGTTAAGGGCTCTGAAAATAATTTTAAGGAATTTGGTTATGAATCCATACATGTTCTTGTCAAAATTCCTGAAGAGTTCATTCCTAAACTTGAAGGAAAATATGAAAATTTAAAACCTGTTTCAGATGAACTGGTTTGTGAGATTCAGATTCGAACAATTTTACAGGATGCCTGGGCAGAAGTTGAGCATGAATTAATTTACAAAACAGAGTTTAATCCTTTTGATATTCCACTAAGAAGAAAACTTGCCTCTATTAATGCATCATTGACTCTTGCAGATATTACATTTCAGGAAATCAGGGATTATCAGAATAAATTGCAAAAAGCTCTGGATGAAAGAAGACGCTCTTTCTATAGTCAGGCCGATCACCTCTTAAACGACAATCCTCAAGATAAAACTGATGATATTAATAGAGTTACTCCATTCGTTCAGGGTACTATCGATGATATGCTTTTGAGAGCTATAGAAGCTCATAACCAGGGACGTTTGCAGGAAGCTGTTGATATATATTCAAGAATTATTGAGGCTGTACCTGCTGATCAGGGGGCAATACATGCCGTTATTCGTAAGCATAGAGGTATGGCTTATTTTGCTATGAATAAACTTGATCAGGCGCTTGAAGATTTTGAAATGAGTATACAGGCTGATAAAAAAGCTTTCCGTTCTTATTATTATAAGGGAATTGTATATTCTATTCAGAAGAAATATAAAGAAGCTGTTGAATGTTATACCAAATCACTTGAGATTAATGAATTTCAGGCTCATGCAAATTTCAGACGGGCAATTGCTTATTATGAATTACATGAATATGAAAAATCAATGAATGACCTGGATGTTGCAATTAAACTTGGTTTAAACTCAGAAGAGTGTAAGGGCT
Source organism: uncultured Treponema sp. (assembly GCA_946631855.1). Taxonomy (GTDB): domain Bacteria; phylum Spirochaetota; class Spirochaetia; order Treponematales; family Treponemataceae; genus Treponema_D. The sequence continues at coordinate 1,357 of CAMPAL010000167.1, forward strand.
TACAGGAAAAACTTGTAAAGATTTTTGGTATGAATATGTAAAAAAAATAAAAAAATTTTAAAAAAATGTGTTTTATCTGTTGACGAAAAATTTCATTTCTGATATATTCTTAAAAGTCAACACGAAATGACATATGTCTCCTTCGTCTAGTGGTTAGGACATCGGGTTTTCATCCCGACAACAGCAGTTCAATTCTGCTAGGAGATGTAGCCTTGTAAGTTATCTTACAAGGCTTTTTTTTTGTAAAAATTCTTTTTGGATGAATAAATGGAAGTTTCAAAATACCTTTCTAAAGAAGTTGTTGATACAATAAAAGATTCAATTCTTGATGCTCAGGGAAATGAAGTTTTTTTTACTGGAATAATTGATTCGGAAGGAAAGGTTATAAATGTTAAAGTTGGTTCCAGAGGGAATATTTCTTCTGTTCCTGTAAACTTTGATGATAAGAGAAAAGCTTCTGTTTTAATCCATAATCACCCAAGCGGACATCTGACTCCATCCTCTGCAGATTTAGGAATTGCTTCTGAATGTTCTGAAAATGGCCAGGGATTTTTTATTGTAAATAATGATGTTACTGAAATTTATGTAGTAATGGAGCCTGTAAAACCAAAGGTTCTTAAAAAAATAAATGAAGAGGATGCCGGTTTTTATATTTCAGATGGAGGTCCTCTTTCAAAGCTTTCTGAAACTTTTGAAGAGCGTCCTGTACAAATTGATTTATTAAAAAATATTGCAAAAGCAATTAATAATGAAAAAATTTCCGTATTTGAAGCAGGTACTGGTGTTGGAAAATCATTTTCTTATTTGATTCCATCAATTTTGTATTCTCTTGAAAATAATGAAAGAATAGTTGTTTCAACTGGAACAATCAATCTTCAGCAGCAGCTTTGTGAAAAAGATATTCCTGCGGTTGAAAAAATCTTAAATAAAAAAATAAAATTTATTCTGATGAAAGGTCGTCAGAATTATGTCTGTAAAAGACGACTTGCTGATGCCTCTTCAGTTTTGGATTTGTTTGAAGAAGAAACCGATGAAATAAAAAAAATTGCTGAATGGGCTGAAAATTCACCAAGTGGCAGTAAAAGTGATTTGGCTTTTATGCCATCTGAAAATTCCTGGACAAAGGTTAATTCTGAAAGTGATGCATGTATGGGGATGCGTTGTCCTTATCATAATGAATGTTTTGTTATGAAAGTTAGAAAGGAAGCTGCCAGTTCCAGTTTGATTGTTGTAAATCATCATCTGCTTTTTGCTGATATTCAATCAAGGCTTGAGGGGGCCGGGTATCAGGATGCGGCTGTTCTTCCACCATATAAATATATTATTTTTGATGAAGCTCATGGAATTGAAAATGCTGCAACCAGTTTTTTTAGTGAAAGTGTAAATCGATTCAAATTAAATAAATTAATTAATCAAATGTACAGAAAAAGAAAAAATTCTGAAGCTGGACATTTGTGTAGTCTCGCAATTCTTTCTTCAAATGAAGAAGAAGTTGTAAAGGCTTATGATATCACAAACCGTTTTAAGGCTTCAATGCAAAATCTTGAATTAGCCTCAAAAGATTTGTTAGGTAATTATTTTTCTTTACGTTTGTGCGATAAAACTGCCAGAGATTTTGGTCCTCTTCTGGTTCAGCTTGGGGAGGTTGCCAAAGCTCTTGGTGATTTTACTGATTTAATCAGAATTGTGATGGATGGAATTGATGAAGATGATAAAGATTTCCCTTCTTATTGGGAGTCTAAAATTATTTTACATCGTCTTGAATCTTATCTGATTTTAATTAAAAATTTTAGCATATGGGATGAAAAAAGAGATGATGTTTTCTGGATTCAAAAGAAACGACTTCCTCCAGATATGGCAAAAGAATTTTCAGATCCAGATTATACAGTTTTTACACAAACTCCACTCGATATTTCGCATTTAATGAATGAAGGTGTTTTTGAAAAAATGTCTTCTGTAATTTGTACTTCTGCAACTCTAAAAACTGGTCGTGATTTTAATTACTGGATGTCTAGAACAGGTTTGCGTTATGTAGAAGATGAACGTATTGTTACAGGTGAGTTCAAATCACCATTCCCTTATGAAAAAAACATGCTTTTTGCAGTTCCTTCTGATGCTCCTTTTCCTGAACAGATGGAATACCAGCAGTATATAGAAATGGCTCTTCCAAGATTAATACAGGCTGCTCAGGGGCGAACTTTGGTTCTTTTTACTTCGTATGATTCTTTGAAAAATGCCCACAGAAATGTATTGAGTTTTATGAAAGGTTTTTCTGGAAAAATTATGAAGCAGGGGGATGATGATAATTCTAAGCTTCTGGAAATTTTCCGTAAAGAAAAAGAAAGTGTTTTATTTGCTACTGATTCATTCTGGCAGGGAGTTGATATTCCCGGAGAATCACTTTCTCAGGTAATTATTGTAAAACTTCCTTTTACAGTTCCAAATGATCCAGTTTTTGTTGCCCGTTCAGAAGCAATTGAGAAAAAAGGTGGAAGTTCCTTCATGGAATTGAGTGTTCCTGAAGCTGTAATCAAGTTTAGGCAGGGAGTAGGTCGTCTTATTCGTCGTGGTGATGATAAAGGTGTTGTTCTTGTTCTGGATAGAAGAATAATCGAAAAAAGATATGGTTCGTTTTTTATTAACAGTTTACCTGACTGTAAAAAGATATATGAACCTCTTTCTGAAATATGTAAAAAGATAAACTCCTTTATTTTTGATTAAAAGATATATATAATAAAAAGTATTGATGAACTGGAGCGTTCTTTATGATTAGTTTTCTTACTATGCTTTGTCTTGTTTCAATGGTAATTCCTGCAGCAATTGGGAATATCATTGCATATCCAATCTCAAAAAAATGGAGTTTAAGTATCTCTAATTATATAAAAAATGTTTTGGCTTTAAGGCTATTTGCAATTTTAAGGGCTTACAGAAGTTTTTATTTTTGGGGATATGAAGAAAGTAAAAAGGATTTACCTGAGCAGTTTATTGTCATTTCTAATCATCAGAGTTTGCTTGATATTCCAGTCTTTTTTAAATTTTTTCATGGAAAAGAAGTTCGTTTTATTGCTAAAGATACTTTAGGACGTCATATTCCCTTAGTTTCAGAAATGCTTAGAACTCAGCAGCATTGTCTTATTCCAAGAAAAGCTAAACCAATGGATGCAATGCGTTATGTTGAAACTTTTGGAAAAAGGGTGATTAAGAATAATCAAATTCCAGTGCTCTTTCCAGAAGGTTCCAGAACAAAAAATGGTCAGGTTGGAAAATTTTATTCTGCAGGATTTAGAAGACTTGTTGAATCTACAAATTTGCCGGTAGTTGTTTGTGCTCTTGAAGGCGGTTATGCTTTGAGAGATTTGCGCAAGATTTTCACCAGTTTGAAAAAAGGTTCTTACAGAGTAAAAGTATTAAAAGTTTATGATTGTCCAAAAACAAAGGATGATTGTAATGTCATTCTTGATGAATCAAGACAGTTGATTCAGGAACAGGTTGATTCCTGGAGAAAAATTCCAAGCAATCAGAAATATTAAAATTTACGCATTTTTACTACGAAAAATTGTTTAAACAAAAAAAAGCCAGTTTGGTTCATGAATCCAAACTGGCTTTTTTATATCGCTAAAGATTTTATTATTTGAAATCTTTAGGACGTCTTTCAACACGTTTGCATTTCTGGCATTCAGCCTGATTTTTTATTCTGCCATTTTCAATCATAGTCTTCATGATGATTTCGCCACCGCAGTCAGGGCAAATGAATTTGTGTGTTGCAACAGTAGTAC
>CAMPAL010000168.1 GCA_946631855.1 uncultured Treponema sp.
GACCCATACAGATTGTCTGGATATCACACTTTACGTATTTCATTGTATCGTAAATTGCAAGACCTGCTGTTACGCTTCCTCCAGGAGAGTTGATATAAACACTTATGTCCTTTTCAGAATTTTCTGATTCCAGGAATAAAATCTGGGCAACAACTAAATCTGCCATCACATCATTAATTTCACCGTCAATAAAAACAATTCTGTCTTTTAAAAGACGAGAGAAAATATCATAAGAGCGTTCTCCATTTCCTGTTTTTTCAAAAACATTTGGTACATTGTAAATCATCTGTTCGTTCATAAAAAATCCTAAAAAGTGAGTTTAGTTTACCTTTTAATATAGTGAATTTTTTCCAAAGTGGGTAGTAAAATCTGTAAATCTTTCTATAAAAATAGAAATTAATTTTGGCGTAAAAAATCTTCTTTAGGGGAATTTGTGTAAATGACAAATATTGATGATTTATTATGATTTTATGCTAAACTTTTTTTCAATTCGGTGTTAAAATACCGTCGAGTTTATCCTTATCTTAAATCTGGAGTTTATATGAGTAACAACACTTCTTCAAAGTCTTCGATCAGAACAAGCCTTGTACTTTCACTCGGAATTGGAATGGTAGTCGTTTCTATTGTAATGACTTTCATTATTGGTCGAACTGTTCTTAACAACAACAAGAACCAGATTTCAAAAAGTATAATTACATTAACTCAGTCAAAAGGTAATGCTCTTGAAAAAACAATGGCAGAAAACCTTTATTCAGCAGAAGCTTTGTCTGGTATGCTTGGTGGTACCTGGGCTATTCCTGAAAAACAGAGAGCTTCGGCAGCAGAACAGGCCGTTCGTGCAATGGTAAAATCTTCTACAATAGATTCTGCCTGGGCATACTGGCTTCCATCTATGTTTGACCATAATGATGGAAAACGTGCGGATAAAATAGACAATCCTCTTGGTCAGATGAAAATCCATTATATCCGCGATAAGAATGGACGTATTAAAAATGATATCGTTACAGAATTTTCACCTGAAATGATAGAAAAGAGTGTAAATGCAGGTCCAACTTTTATCAGTGAGCCAACAGTAACAACACTTGATGGTGAAAGAGTTCTTACTGCAAAGGTATTTTCACCAATTATAAACTCTCTTGGTCAGCGTTCAGGTGTTGCAGGAATTGATATTGTTTTGTCTGGTCTGGACAGCATGATGGATGGTTCTTCAATTTTCCAGGATACAAAATGTCAGTTCTTTACTTCTTCTGGTTCGGTTTTAGCTTCAAGTAATCCTTCTGAAGTTGGAAAAACAAGTATCTTTATGTCGACATCTTCTTTGAAAAAATATTTTGAACCAGTAATCATAACTACATATGATGAAAATGGAAATGAAACTGGTTCTTATACAGATTATTCTACAGTAACTTTTACAGAAGTTGTAAACGGACAGAAGCAGTTTGTTACAGTTGTAAAAACAATTGTTGACCGTACTGGAGATGCATGGTTCTTCGTTTCAATGACACCAGAAGTTAATATCAACAAAACAAGCTGGACAACTATCTGGATTATCATTACTGCATTTATCATTCAGATTGTAATTGTAATTGTAATTGTTTTTGGTGTTGTAACAAAAATTACAAAACCTCTTAAGAATACAGTAGATGCACTTCAGAATATTAGTGAAGGTGATGGTGATATGACTGTCAGACTTCATGCAAATCTTAACAATGAAATTGGTGCAATGTGTGAAAGCTTCAACAAAACAATGGATAAACTTTCTGTTTCAATTAAAGATGTTAAGAATTCAAGTGAAGAAATGGATCATATTGGAACTGAACTTAATGATTCTATGAACCAGACTTCTCTTGCGGTGGATGATATCACTTCTTCAATTCAGTCTATCCAGAATCAGATGCAGGATCACGCAGCTGGTGTAGAAGAAGCTCTTTCTGTTGTAGATCAGATTGTAAAGAATATTCACAAGCTTAATGAAAATATTGATGCTCAGGCAAACAGTATTACAGAATCAGCTGCTTCTGTAGAACAGATGACAGTAAATATTTCAAATGTTTCAAACATTCTTGAAAATAACCGTTCTGCAATGACAATGCTTGAACAGGCTTCCGAACTTGGTCAGAATCTGGTAAATGATACAGCAAGTCTTTCTATGAAGATTCAGGATCGTTCTAAGAACCTTCAGGAAGCATCTGCAGTTATCAGAAATATCGCAAGTCAGACAAACCTTCTTGCTATGAATGCGGCAATCGAAGCTGCACATGCCGGTGAAAGTGGCCAGGGATTCTCTGTAGTTGCCGGAGAAATTCGTAAACTTGCCGAAGAGTCTGCAATGCAGGGTACAAAGATTCAGAATGAACTTAAGGATGTTCAGGATCTTATTGTTACAATCACCGATTCTACAAAACAGGTTCAGAATCAGTTCAACAGCATTTTCAATCTTACAAAGACAGTAAGTGAACAGGAACTGATAATTGATGAACAGATGAAACAGCAGGATCAGGGTGGACAGCAGGTTCTCGCTTTGATTAAGGAAATTAATCAGATTACAGTTCAGGTTAAGAATGACTCTGATGAAATGATGGAAGGCAGTAAACAGGTTTCTCTGGAAATGGATCAGATTGCTCAGATGACAACTTCTGTAAATAACAACGTTAAAAACATGACTGAAAAAACTGACACAATCAGTTCTTACTCAAAGAAGGCACAGTCTTGCGTAGAAAAGAACGTTGATTCAATTGCAAAACTTAGAGATGCAATGAATAAGTTTAAGGTTGAATAGGCTAGTGGAGGTAAATCTATGAAAAAGCTTTTAGTTTTTCTTTCTATATTTTTGATTTCATGTTCAGCAGTTTTTGCTCAGGCAGATCAGGAACTTCCAAAAGGAAAAGTTGAACTTTTTGACGGTTTCGAAAATGGAAACTTCTGGATTTGGGCAGGATTTGACTGGGATCAGTATGGTGATCATAAAGTTTCTTCTGGTGCAAACATTTCTCGTGACTGGGCTTCAGAAGGTAAACATTCTCTTGAATTAACAATGGAACCATTAACTGCAGACTCTACAAAATCTGCTGTATGGTTTTATGATGGTACAAATGATCTTTCAGGTTCAAAATATCTTGTAATGGATTTTTACAATCCTGAAGATTATACCTACAGAATTCAGGCCGTAATTCAGGCTACAAGTTCCTGGAACTGGTGTGCTTTAGATGCTTACGAACTACCAAAAGGTAAGCACACCTTTGTATGGGACTTATCTAAATACGATGAGAAACTTTTTGATGTAAGACGAATTTCTGTTTACAACAACAGTTGGGAAGTTCTCTTAAAAGATTCTCATATCTATGTTGATAATATCAGACTTATAAAATAAAAATAAATGACCATAAAAAAAGCCTTTCCAATTGATTTTGGAAAGGCTTTTTTTATGCATTTGAGCATTTCTAAAGTACTATCTTACAATCTGCTGACTGAAAAGATCTTTGAAAGCAATCTTGTCACCTTTTGTAACTTTTACTTCTTTGTAAAGTTCATCATAGAGTTTGTTTTCTTTTGTATCGTCAATAAGATATTCTTTTGAACGTGGATCTTCGTAGTGCTTTTTAACTTCTTCTACAGTCATTCCACCTTCATCAGCAATTTTCTGATACTGAGCTTCAATTTCTTCTGGTGTTACGCTGATGTTGCGTGCACGGAGGAGAGAATCAACAACGATGCGTGATTTAAGCATTTTTTCGCTGTCTCCAGTCCATTCGTTCAACATAGCTTCTTTTGTCTGTCCAGATGCTGCAATCATTTTGTCCAGCTGTTCTGGTGTTGTCTGGAACTGCTGAGCCATCATTCTCCAGCGACCATCAAGTTCTGCTGCAAGCATTGAAGCAGGAATGTCAAATTTGTTCTTTTCAACAAGCTGTTCAAGAAGAGAGTTGTTTTTCATTTCTCTAACACGGCGAGTTACTGCTGTTTCCATGTTCTTCTTGAGGTCATCTTTCATATCCTGTAAAGTCTTGTATTTTGAGTTTACATCCTGTGCAAAATCATCATCAAGAGCTGGGAGTTCACGAACTTTTACAGCTTTTACAGTTACGTTGAGTTTTACAGTTTTTCCTGCAAGGTCAGAATTTTCGAAATCTTTCTTATATTTCTTTGTGATTTCTTTTGTTTCGTCCTTTTTCATTCCTACTACTTCATCATCGATTTTGTAGAGGTTTTCGCCAGATCCAACTGTGAATACGTAATCTTCACGTTTTGTGTCAGCAATTTCTTTTCCGTCTTCGCCAACTTCAACATAGTTGATTGTGATTACATTGTCTTTTTCAACGATTCCATCTTTCTTATCTGTGATGGCAGCGTTGCGTTCCTGAATTGTTTTAAGTTCTTCTTTGAGGTCATCTTCTGTAACTGTAACCTGAGGTTCTTTTACAGTAACTCCAGAGAAGTCTTTAATTTCAACTTTAGGGAATACATCATATTTAACTGTGTAAGTTAAATCTTTTGAAAGGTCGAATTCAGGAGCCTTATCCATGCTTGGCTGAGCATAAGGAAGAGGGCGGTTTTCTGTATCATCTTTGAAGATTTCTTCGAAAGACTGGTCAATTAAAGTTCCAAGTGCATCAGCTTTGATAGAGTCACCATATTTGCGTTCGAGAACATTAGCGGGTACGTGACCTTTGCGGAAACCAGGAATCTGTGCATTTTTAACGTAGTTGTTTAATACATTCTGATAAGTTTCTGCTACGTCTTTTTTAGAGATTGTTACAGTCAATTCTACTGCTGACTTTTCAAGACTTTTGAATTCTTTTGTAAGTTTCAATTGTGGTTCTCCTGTGTATTTTACAAAAAAAATAGAGACACAAGTTTGTTGCGTCTCTATTCAAGTATAAGCGGAAAACGGGAGTCGGACCCGCGACATCCACCTTGGCAAGGTGGCGCTCTACCACTGAGCTATTTCCGCATTAATAATTTATAGGCAAACGCCCTAGAGCGGAAAACGGGAGTCGGACCCGCGACATCCACCTTGGCAAGGTGGCGCTCTACCACTGAGCTATTTCCGCAAAAATCTTATTGTAGTCGAAAAAAGTGCGGGGGGAGAGACTTGAACTCTCACGCCGAAGCACCAGATCCTAAGT
>CAMPAL010000169.1 GCA_946631855.1 uncultured Treponema sp.
AGGAACCACTTGGTGCTGAAACACACTTGTACCTCGTTTCTAACAAGGGACAGTCAATCATCGCTAAGACAACAGCTTCTGCTGATTTCCGCTTAGGAGATTCTGTAAACGTTGTTCCTAACATGGAAAAAGCTAAGTTCTTCTCTCTTGAAGAAGGCGAATTGAACATCTGTGATCAGATTGAAAAGAAATGGTAATTTAGTTTAGGGTTTTGACCTGAAAACAAAAAATTATTATTATAGAAGGGTACATCTTAATGGTGTACCCTTTTTTTTTGGAGAGAAAATTATTTATAGAGGTTATTTCTATGAAAAAGATTGTTGGTGTAATTGCAGGTCTTTTGCTTTGTACTGCAGTTTCATTCGCGCAGGTTCTTCCTGCAAATGGTGTTCAGAACACATTGTCTGCTTCGTTTGGTTTGCCATTAGGAGTTGCAAACGACCCTGATCGTGAACAGTTGCGTTTTTACGGATTTATTGATACTTTGCAGGCACGTTTTGATATCTCTAAGTTCACAGTAGAAGGAATGTTGAACTGGGGTGCTCTTAGCTGGAATGAAGTTGATCAGAAGTTTAACACATTCACTTTTGCTAATACAGAAATTACTCCTTACTGGTACACAAATCACTGGAGACAGGGTGGCTGGTGGACAAATGGTAATACACCAAGCTATTATGTGAACTTTGTTTTCCACCCAATTGAAGGTTTCGATCTTGGTATGGGAACTCGTCTGGACTGGTCAGTTGGACCTGCTCCATCATCATTAGGACATTTCTGGGAACCAATTGCTCATATTGTACAGGGCGGACTTAAAGATGCTGCTCCTGGTGATGCTGATGTTGTTGGTTTTACTTATTATGCTAACAATTACACTTCATGGTATGCAGGAAATACAAGAGCTTCTCTTGGTGCCCGCTATCGCTATAAGGACCTTCTTGAAATTGGAGTTGCCCTTCCAAGCGGTGTTACAGTTAATGCTCCAGCTTTCAACTTTGGCTTAAAAATTCATCCTGTTGATGCATTTACTATTGCTGTAGCATGTGATGGAATTATCCAGTATACATCTAACCTTTATGCAGGCCTTACTTTAGATCTTAATATGTTTATTCTTGATGCATGGCTTGGTTTGAATATGCGTGGTGATGGAAATACTCTTTTCCCAAATACAGCAAACGCTGGCCGCTGGGGAACAGGTGCTGCTATCACTCTTGCATTCCCAAAAGTTGGAATTACTTTACGTCCAGAAGTAGGATTTACATTCTATAACTATTCTGATTATACAAATGCCTGGTATGTTGGTGGAAGATTCAACTGGGATCTTACAAAAGAATTTACACTTGGTGCATGGTCTTCTATAGGTTTTGGTGCAGAAAACAGACAGTGGCATAATGATCAGAGTGTAAATTATCATCCAAGCTGGAATGGTGGTAGTGTATTTGATATTCGTCCAGACTTCACATGGAAGATTAATAAGAATCATTCTTTAACAATCTTCTTTGATTTCCAGAACAGAAAAACTTATGCAAATACTGTTTATGATGTATGGGCATCTGGTTTCTACTGGACATTTAAACGCTAAAATAACTCTTTTTTAAGTAAAAGCCTTCTTTCTTACGGGACTTCTTCTTGTATGAAAGGAGGCTTTTTTTGTATATTTACATCATCATGACAAAAAATTCTCTTGTTTTATATAAAAACTTTCTTGCCATTATAAAAGATTTTGAGGGTGATAAATTTCTTATTAGATTTTGTACACAGCCTGCAACTTCAACCGGGAAAAAAGCAGTTTATGCAGAACAAAAAGTTCGTGAAAAGGATATTGTTCTCCTGCATGAAGGGCCTGCATCATCTTTGGAAAATGCCCTTTCTTATTCGGATTCAAATATAAATGAAAAGCTACAGGAAACTTATGAACTTCTTATTTCTGATGAAAGTACTGCCAGTGAAGCTATAAGTATTTCTGATCTTTGTGAGTACGCACTTGGAGAATTTAAGGCTGATTTATCCTGGGCTTTTTATTCAGCGGTCATTTCTGATGTTCATTTTTCAATTTGTACTAATGAATTAAAGAATGGAAAAATCCTGTTTACTTTGAGAACAAGCGAAGAAATTAATCAGATTAATCAGAAAAATTACGAAAAGGAACATGAGGCAGAAATACGAACTGCTTTTATCACCCGTCTTAAAAATAAAAAACTTGATTTACCTGCGGATGCAAAATATATGGGAGAAGTTGAAGCTTATGCCCTTAATAAAACTGATAAATGTAAAACTATGGCAGAAGCAGGTTTTAGTCAGACTCCCGAAAAGGCTCATCAGCTTTTGATTGATACCGGCATCTGGGATATTACAAAAAATCCTTATCCTACACGCTTTGGTTTTAGTTTTGAATCTGCCAGAGAACAGTTGGGAGCTATGCCGGAAGAAGAAAGAATGGATATTCCAGGTTTTGCCTATGCAATTGATAGTGAACATTCCACCGACCCTGATGATGCAGTTGCGTTTGATGGAGAATATCTTTGGGTTCATATTGCAGATCCTGCAAGTTCAGTTTTGCCTGATTCTTCTATTGATATAGCAGCAAGGGGAAGGGGAACAACCCTTTATATTCCAGAAGGAGCATCCCGAATGCTGGCAGAATCTTGTCTGGAAGATTATGCCCTTGGACTTAAAGAAAAATCTTCGGCTTTATCATTTAGAATTAAACTTGATGAAAACAGTCAGATTGAAGACTGTTCGGTTTTCAAAACTCATGTAAATGTAAAGCGTTTGACTTACAAGCAGGCAGAAGAACAGAAAGAATCTGCCGATCTTAAAGCTCTTTTTGAACTTGCCAGAAAAAATAAGGCTCGTCGTGAAGCAAATGGAGCTGTAACTATTCAGATGCCGGAAGTTGATATTTCGGTTGATAAAGAAAGTAAAAAAGTTACTGTTGAACCGGATGTAAAATACGAAAGTAACGATATGATTGCAGAGTGTATGATTCTGGCTGGTGAAGGTGCTGCCCGTTTTGCCTTTAAAAATCAGATACCATTCCCTTTTGTTAGTCAGGAAAGACCTGAATTTCCCGAATCAATTCCAGACGGCTGGGCAGGTTCTTTTGCAAAAATAAAATGCATGCGAAAACGTTCTGTCGGAATTACTCCTGCTCCTCATGCGGGCCTTGGAGTTTCTTTCTACAGTCAGGTAACATCACCACTTCGCCGTTACAGTGATTTAATTGCTCACCAGCAGCTCAGGGCTTTTATTGCTGGTGGACATGTGCTTGGTAAAGATGAAATGCTGGAAAGGGTTGCTGCCGGAGATGCGGCTTCTATTGCGGCAAAAAAGGCTTCCCGCTTGAGCGATACTCACTGGAAACTTGTTTATCTTTTGCAAAATCCTGACTTAATTAATGAGGCTTTTTGTATAGACCGACGTGGAAATGATGCTTTATTTTTGATTCCTTCTTTGGATATGCAGGCAACACTTCATAATTGTGATGGAGTTAACCTGAATGACAGGGCAGAATTAAAAGTTTCCAGAATTGATATTCCTGAACAGAAAGTAGAGTTTATCCGGGTTTAAAAAAAGTTATAAAATATAAAAAAGGTGGAAAAAGTAACAGAAATGATGGTATTGTATTGTTACAATATAAAAGACTTTATACATAGGAGATTAATTGGTATGAAGAAAATTATTGCTATGGCTGTTACAGCCCTTTTATTCCTTAGTGCTTCTTTTGCACTGGATTTTGAAATTGGTGCTCGTGGTATTCTTGGTAGAAACCTTGATGCAGGTTCTTTTACAGAGAATTTGAATGCTGCAAAAGAAGATAAGACTTTCGACTTTGGATTTGGTGCTTATGCAAATTTTGCCTTGTTTGGTGGACTTGGAGTTCAGGCTGAAGTAAATTATGTAAACAGTTCAATTACTTTTGTTAACAATAATGCTCAGCAGGTTAATTATGCAATGCATATTATGGATCTTTCACCAATGCTTTGGCTCAATCTTGATTTGTGGAAATTTACACTCGGCTTTGGTGCTGGTCCTAATTTTGAAATTCCTTTAGCTTCTGTTGGTGATATTGTGAATGCAAAACAGCAGGATTTTACAGTAGGTCTTGTTGCAGGTGCCGATTTTAAATTTTATTTCACAAAACATCTTGGACTCGTGCTTTCTGGACGATTCATTATGGACTGGGCAAAAAAAGATGTTCCAATTACTGTATATGGCGTTAATACTGGTTCTTCTTATCCAACTTATGAGTTCACCCGTAAAACACTTTATGGTGGACTTGGATTAGAGTTCAAGTTCTTCTAATAGAAACAGTTTTTACGTCTATACGAAAAGGTCTTTTCTCTGGAAAAGGCCTTTTTTTCTTAAAAAAATAGTTCTTCCCCATAAGTTTGAAAATCACTATAATTTCTTTTAATTAAATAATTCTCAAAGGAACGTTTTATGATCGTAATGAAATTTGGCGGCTCATCAGTCGCAAATGCTGAAAGAATTAAGCATGTAGCTTCTATTATCAAGGCTTATCAGGATAAACGTCCTGTTGTTGTTTTGTCTGCTATGGGAGATACAACTGACCATCTTCTTGAAGCTGCTGATAAAGCGGTGGAAGGAATTGTTGATGTAGCTGGGGTTGCTAAACTCCACGAGGATACTGCAGCTGAACTTGGAATTAAAATTGAAACAATCCAGGCTCTTCTTGTTGAATTAAAACAGCTGCTTACTGGTATTTCAATGCTTAAAGAAATCAGTAAACGTTCAAGAGATTATCTTGTTTCTTTTGGTGAAAGAATGTCGGTTCGTATGATGGCCGCTTATCTTGAATCGCAGGGAATTTCTGCAAAGTTCTATGATGCCTGGGATATTGGAATTGTTTCAGATTCAAATTATATGTCAGCAGAACTTCTTGAAGAAGTTTGGGATAACATTCCTCAGCATTTGAATGCCTATAAAAATGCAGAAGATGATGATATTCCAATCGTTACAGGCTTTATTGCAAAAGATAAAAAAGGAAATATTACAACTTTAGGACGCGGCGGTTCAG
>CAMPAL010000170.1 GCA_946631855.1 uncultured Treponema sp.
CCTTAATAAATTTTGTAAAGATCTTACCGCGTTTTGCATCGGCTAAACCTTTTGCGTGTTTAATGGTGGCCCATTTACTGTGTCCTGACATGGGAACTCCTTATAATTAATAAAAAATTAACAAATTGATTAGAATAATTTAACATATTTAAAGAAGTTGTTCAATATTCTGTTTTATTTCTTCTATAAGATGTAAAAGTTTATTTTTACAAAATCAAGTTTCACCCTTATAATATTTCTATTACACTCATAGGGGGACACCTAAAATGGCTAAAATGATTAAAATTTCTTACATCAGAGAAGGAAAAACCCAAGTTAAAGAAGTAGAAGCAGGCTCACAGGTTTTCAGTTTTATGCCTGAATTCAACATTAACGGAGCTCGACTTGTTGCTGCAAAAGTAAACAATGAATTATGCTCATTAGACTCAACTCTTGAATTCGACTGCAAAATTGAACCAGTTTACAATAACACAAAGGAAGGAATGTCTGTTTACCGTCGTTCACTTTGTTTATTGATGGCAGCCGCAGCACATAAACTCAGTCCAAAAACTAGAATTCTTGTTGGAAACAGTATCTGTTATGGATATTACTACACAATTGAAGGACCTGCTATTGAAGCAGAAGCACTCAAAAAAGAGATGCAGAACCTTATCAACAAAGATTTACCTATTAAAACTCAGGTTATTTCCTGGGAACAGGCTGCAGAACTTTTTGAAAAACTCAATCTTAAGGAAACAAGAAAACAGCTTAATCATACTTGTACTTCAAAGATTATGATTAACACTATTGATGATTTCTCAGATCTTTATTTTGGACCTTTAGTTCTTTCTACAGGCTCTTTGCAGGTATTTGATCTTATAAAATATCAGGACGGATTAATGCTTCGCTTCCCTAAATCAAAAACTCCAAATACACTGCAGGCTTTCAAAGATGAATCAAAGCTTTTCAGTATTTACAAGCAGTATAAAGAATGGGGAAAACGTGTAAATGTTACTTCAGCTGCTTCTTTAAATGATTTAGTTGCTCAGCGTAAAATTGATGACTTTATTGATATTGCAGAAACCTATCAGGAAAAGAACATTTCTGTAATTGCATCTCAGATTGTAAAAAGCAAGAAAGTTCGTGTTGTATTAATTGCCGGCCCTTCTTCATCTGGTAAGACTACATCTGCAAAAAAACTGGGACTTGAACTTCAGGCAATGGGATATCAGCCAAAATTAATCAGTTTGGATTGTTATTATGCAGGACGAGACAAAACTCCATTAGACGAAAATGGCAAACCTGATTATGAATGTCTTGAAGCACTGAATGTTGAACTTTTGAACCAGAATCTTGTTGATTTATTCGCTGGAAAAGAAGTTACAATTCCAAGTTATGATTTCCACACCGGAACAAGTTATTTTGAAGAATCAAACAAAATGAAACTTGAACCAAACGAAATTTTGATTATGGAAGGAATCCACGGATTAAATCCAAAACTCACAGAAAAGGTTCCTGATGAATACAAATTCAAGATTTATCTTTCTGCCCTGACACAGTTAAACCTTGATGACCACAACCGTGTATCAACAAGCGATAACAGACTTATCCGCCGTATTGTTCGCGATAACAACTTCCGCGGAAAACCAGCAGAAGGAACTATTGCAATGTGGCCAAGCGTTCAGAAAGGAGAAGAATTGCACATCTTCCCATACCACGGAAATGCAGATGCTATTTTAAATACAGCCCTTGATTACGAATTGAACGTATTAAGAGTTTATGCTGCACCACTTTTACGTCGTGTAAATCCAACAATGCCAGAATATTCTGAAGCACAGCGTTTACTCCACTTCTTGGAAAACTTCGCAACAATTGCTCCTACAGAAGTTCCACCACGTTCAATTATTCGTGAATTTATTGGAGGAAGTGCATTCCACTACTAAATTGAAATAGCACATAAGCAAAATTAAGGCTGTCCTGAACTTTACGCAGGACAGCCTTTTTTTATATTGTTTTCATTTTCTTTGCTTCATCCAGAAGTTCTGCTTCTTCGTAATCAGCGGCCTCTTTCCATTCTTCTTTACGCTTATCCCGAAGTTTTTCCAAAGCGATTGTTTTTTTCATACATTCACGCAGGACTTCTCTTTTTTGTTCTGTAACAAGTTTTGCTTCTGCCAGTTGTTTTAACAATTCTTCTTTCTGATAATCTAAAAGCCTGTTAAACTGCCCCTGACTCACAATATCATCAAAACTTTTTGAACCTTTCATACTTGATTTTGTTTCGGCATATTGCTGGGCTATAATTTTAAGATTATTGTTAATTTCTGTTTCAACCGCCAGAGCTTTTGCTAACTCCCCTTCGGCAGTTTCTTTTTCAAAATTACGATATTCTAAAACTTTCTCAAGTTCAAATGAAAAATTCTTCATTTATTGTTATTCCTGATTTTCAGTCTGTTTATTTGCATCTACAATCTGAGCTGTTGTAGGAATTAATTTTGCAGGACTTTCAACAAACTCATCTTCAGGAATTTCAATACCAGTAAGTTCAGAAAGCTTCATAAGAGTTTCATTAATTGGACAAGGTTCGTACTCTTCCTGCTTTAAAAACTCTTCTATCGCTTCATGCTTATCTATTGCAAGATCTACAGAAGAAGAAGAACCTTTCTGATAAATACCTGCTGTAATCATTGTTTCATTTTCCTGATAAGTTGCCATCCAGGAACGGAGTTGACCAACAGCTTTACGAGTTTGTGCACCACTTACACGTTTAGACAAACGCGAGATAGACTGAAGCACATCAATAGCAGGATAATGATAAGCCTGTGCAAGTTTTCGATTTAAAACAATATGTCCATCAAGAGTACCACGAACTTTATCTGTAATTGGCTCATTCATATCATCACCATCGACAAGGACGGTATAAAAGGCGGTGATTGAACCTTTCTTATTTGTACCAGAACGTTCAAGCAGCTTTGGAATCATATCAAATACAGAAGGAGGATAACCTTTTTGAGCTGCAGGTTCTCCATTAGCAAGGCCAATTTCACGCTGAGCATGGGCAAAACGAGTTACCGAATCCATCATCAGCATAACATCTTTACCCTGATCACGGAAATATTCAGCAACTGCAGTACAAACCTGAGAAGCTCTAAGACGACAAATTGAAGGCTCATCACTGGTTGCAACAATAATTACAGAACGCTTCATTCCTTCTTCACCCAAGTCTCTTTTTACGAAGTCAAGAACTTCACGTCCACGTTCACCAATCAATCCGATTACGTTTATATCAGCATCTGTATTTCGGGCAATAATACTTAAAAGAGTTGATTTACCTACACCAGAACCAGCAAAAATTCCAAGTCTCTGACCTTTTCCAACTGTCAACAAAGAATCGATGGCACGAACACCAGTTGTAATTCTTCTATCAATATCAGTTCTTTCATTTGGTGCAGGAGGATTAGCAATTGCAGGATAATATGCATCTGGAACAATTTCCCCTTTATCATCACAAGGTCTACCCAGTGCATTTATCATACGGCCAAGAAGACGTTTTCCAACAGGAACCATTAAACTTTTTCCGGATGCAACAACTTCACACCCAACTTCAATTCCTTTAGTCTGACCATAAGGGGCAAGTTTTACTATTTTCTCATCAAGACCGACAACTTCGGCCAGTAAAACAGAACCATCTCTAAGTTTGATTGAACACATTTCTCCAATAACAGAACGGGGACCTTCACTTTCAACTTCAAGGCCTCTTACCGCTGTAACACGGCCTGTGTAGAGGATTGTTTCTGCATCAACAACTTTTTCAAGATATTTAGTAAAATTAAATTCACCAGTATAAGAAGATTTCACTGAATACTCCTTAGTCTGCTGCTGTCAGAGGATCCTGGCGTTTAATGTTTTTAACAGGAGAAACTTCAAGAATCTTATTTTCCAGTTCAGAAAGCTGACTAGAAATACGGGCATCAATTGAACCAAAGTCAGTTTCAACAATACATCCACCCTTTTCTACAGAAGAATCTTCAAGAACTGTAATGTTTTCAACATTTTCAACATGTTTAATAAATTCATCTGTATGTTCAGTAGTCAGTTTTACATCTTCAATATTTACGCGCAAAGTAACTTTTCCACGAGTTCTGACTTTTTTAAGGGCAGCCATTGTATTTGCCATAATGACATTTTTCTGATTTTCAGACAGGATTTTGATAACTTTACGAGCCATTAAGATGACAAGTTCAACAATCTGACTTTCTGTTTCCTGGAGGATTTCTTCACGACGCTGCATTACTGCTTCAAGAATCTTATGCATTCTTTCAATCAGACGGTCAACTTCTGCAGCACCCTTTTCATATCCTTCCTGATGACCTTCATCATATCCTTTCTGACGGGCTTCGTTTTCAGTACGACCACTTTGTGCCTGTGCATCCGCAATTATCTGGGCTGCTTCGGCTTTTGCTTTTTCAATGATATTTGCAGCTTCATTTTCTGCATCAGATTTTATAATAGCAGCAGCATCAGTCTGACGTTTTACTTCAGCAAAGGCAGCGTCTTCTGCTTTTTTTACAATTGCATCAGCTTCGCTTTGAGCCTTATTCAGCATTGTCTGTTTTTCAACTTCCCACTGAGCTTTAAAATTTTCTGCCTCTCGGCGCAAATCATCTGCTGTAGGTCCAGTATATTCCTCTTCTACTTCTTCAACCACTTCTTCAACTGGAGAATAATCTTTTACAAGAGGTAACATTACTTTATCTTCAACCTGCTTTGCTTCACCAGGTCGGAAAACTGTTTTTGCCATTATAAACTTTCTTTCCTTTTATAAAATTTTATACTTTAGCTTACCAATTCATCTTCACCAGAACGGGCAATTACGATATCACCATTATCTTCAAGACGTCGGATGATAGATACAATCTTCTGCTGAGACTCTTCAACATCTTTCAAGCGGACAGGTCCCATGAATTCCATATCTTCCTTAAGCATAGATGCCGCACGTTTAGACATGTTACGGAAGATTT
>CAMPAL010000171.1 GCA_946631855.1 uncultured Treponema sp.
TAAAGAAGAGATAAAAAAACTCACACGAAAAGTAGAAGAAAAAGGTTATACTCTGGTACCAATTGATTTTTACCTG
Organism: uncultured Treponema sp.; assembly: GCA_946631855.1. Classification (GTDB taxonomy): domain Bacteria; phylum Spirochaetota; class Spirochaetia; order Treponematales; family Treponemataceae; genus Treponema_D. The sequence continues at coordinate 77 of CAMPAL010000171.1, forward strand.
AAAAATGGGCGTGTAAAAGCAACCTTAGGAGTTTGTAAAGGTAAAAAACAATTTGATAAAAGAGCTACAATAAAAGACCGCGACGTGCAGAGAGATTTACAGAGAGAGTTCGCCAACAAGTTACGAGGATAGTTTGAAAGGAAAAAGAAAACTTTTAAACATTTTTTACATTTTCTTATTCTCATCTTTCCAGCTATTCAGCCAGAACTACAACATAGATTTCTATGGAATAATTTCAGAAGATATTGATAACAATATGGCAAAAATGACTGGTGATCTTTATTACACCCAGCTTTCTGAAATCAATTCTTTTTCTGTAACTGATAAGAGAACCGGCAACCTGCTCACGGAATACCCGGAAACAGAAAATTTTGCTAACTCAAAAATTGCCTTTTATATCTCGATTAAAAAAGATACAAAAACTGATAAATGGTCCACCACCTATCATGTATACGACAAAAACTCAGAAAGTGAAAAAACTAAAACAAATCAATATGACTCCTTCTATAAAATTTTGATGGAATCAAAAAACACTTTACAGGAAAACCTTAAAAACATCATTGAAAGTGATACTTTCGAAGTACACAGTTCTTCAAAAGAAATTGCAGCTGCTCCTGATAAAACTGAAAAATCAGTCATTAATTCTACAGAAAGCCTTTCTGGAAACTGGGCTGGTGAAGAAAATATCGCAAAGATTGTTATTTTACGAGGCGGCAGAGGCTTTATTATTTTTAAGAACGGAGCTTCAATGAATGTCTCTGTTTCAATTACCAACCCAGAACTTTCTGAAATTACAATCACACAGACAGGAAAATCAAACGCATCCTTTTATCCGGAACTTCAGAGAAACACTGCCCTAACCGCGGCTTTAACTGCTGAACCAATAAAATGGACTTTATTTGTAAAAGATAACTCTACCCTGATTGGTAAAAAACAAACACTTCTTCCAGACGGCGACTCTTACACCAGTGGAAACATTGATGTTGAATGGAAAAAATTAAATTAGAAATTATTATTCAACCTGAGGAAGGTCATAAACAGGAATTCCTGCTACTAAAGGACGTTTATTCTTGCCAAATACAATATTTCCTTTATTAACATCATAAAGAAAAATTATTACAAAAAGCATAAATCCTAAAAATGCAGAAATTATTTTACAATACTTTTCACCAAGAAAAGATGGTTCTTCATGCCTGATAACAGTTCCTGTATCATACAAAGTAGTTTGTGCTGGTTTTAATCCGTTTATTTTTACAAGAAGTTCATCATCGCTTACATAATCCAGTTTACGTGCATACGCTGCAATTACAGCCTTATCATTCATCAAAGCAGTTAATTCAAGTTCAAGTTCACTATTAATATTCTGAATATCGCTTGTCTGCTTACTGAGGATTCTTTTCTGTTCTTCCATCTGATTAATGCATCTAATTCCATTAGGACCTAATGTCATTGAAATAAGAACATAAATTAATGTTGCAAAAAAAACTGGTAAAATGTATTTCGCACGTTTCATAATATAGTTTAATCATCGGCAAGAATTTCTGTTTTCTGAAATGAAATATTGTGATATAATTAAAAAATAAATAGAAGATTTTAGTATTTTTTTAGGGCCTTTGTTCCGATAATAAAAATGAATAATTCTATTTCAAATAGAGAGGAACTATATGAACATATCTGATGATAATACAAACGAACTTGACAGCTATGGAGTTTGGGTAAAAAACTCTAACGAAGGTAATGGAAACTCTCCAGAAAATCAGGAAGTGAATGAAGAAATCGCAGCAGAAGATTCTTCTTTAGATATACCAGATTTTGATGATTCAGATTTTTCTGATATGTTCAAAGACGAAAGTCAGTTCTCTTCTGATGAAATAAAAGAAGAAACTTTCAGCGACGACCTTGATTCAACTTTAAGTACAGATGAACTTGCAAACATCACCGATATGGGAAATGTAAGTGTTGAACAGATTGATGCTCCTGAAAATTCTGATACAGATGATTTTAATTTTGATGAAATTACAAGTGAATCTCCAGCTGAAGAAACATCTGCTGATACAAGCGATGATTTCTCTATCGAAGTAGATGAAATGCCTTCAGACAGTTCAAATGATAATGAAGAAACAACACTTGATGATTTTGATTTTGGTGAAATAGAACATTCAGCAGTAGACTCAGCTACCCCATCAGATGACATCTTTAATTCAGATGAAGAAATAACAAGCGAAGAAACAGTAATTGAAGATACTCCAGTAGAAGAAACAGCAGGAGAAGAAAATACAGAAGAAGTTTCTCTTGATGATTTTGACATTGGAGAAGTTTCAGAATCTACTGAATCAAGTGGTGAAGAAGAAATATCACTCGATGATTTTATGGATGAAGGTTTTTCAGACGAATCTGTTGCAGCTGGAAATAACGGCTATGAAGAAGGTGCAAATCCTGCTGCTGCAAGTTCAAACGAAACAGAAGAACTTTCACTTGATGATTTTATTGATGGTGATTCATTTGATATGGCTCCACCTGAAGCAAAAGCAGAAGAACCTGTTGAAGATGAACCTCCTCTTGAAATGAACCTCACCTTCGATGATTCAGCAGAAACTGTTGAAACAGAAGATAATGTTTCTATTGATAATGATACATTAGATGATGATGATACTGACGAAGACGTTGCAGAAGAAAGCCTTGAAACAGAAGAAGTTTCTCTCGATGATTTCGGACAGTCTTTTGAATCAGAAGCCACAGCTCCAGTTTCTTCAAATGATGAAAACATCAGCACTGAAGAGGTAGATCTTTCAGATTTCGGAATTGATGCAGATGCTGAAGAAACACCAATCACACAGGACGTTGAAGAATCAAAACTTAAAGATGCTGTTGTTGATTATGATCTTTCAGTTGGAAATGAAAACACAACAACTGCACCTGTTGTAAATGAAATTAAATCAAATGAAGAAGAAATTGAAGCTGCAGAAGAAGTTGTGGAAGCACCTGCTAATACAACTGCAGTAGATAACAGTCTTTTACAGCAGATTATTAATGATCTTTCTGGTCTTAAAGATGAAATTAATAAATTAAAGCAGAATCTTACAGAAATAAAATCAAATGAAACTGTTACAAGTGCAGCAAGCCTTGCAGCCGCAGGTGGTGTTGCAGCAGTTGCTGCAGTTGCAGCTTCAGAAAAGAAAGAAGAATCAGAAGTTCCTGCAGAAGAAACAAACATATCTGACGAAATTGTTGAAGAAAATGCAGGTGGCTTCTTTGATGAAAATGACGGTGATGATACTATTGCCCTTTCATTTGATGAACTCGACAATATCATGAATACAGCAGAGTTTACAGAACAGACTGCAGAAGCAAATGATGATGATTCAATTGAAGCACCAGCAGAAACTCCTGTAACAAAAGAAACTCCTGTTGAAAATGAAGAAATTACTGTTGAAGAAACAGAAGAACCTGTTATTGAAGAAACAGCTGTAGAAGAATCTGAAATTACAGATAGTTTCTCTGAAGCTGAACAGGAAGAACCAGTATTTGATAACACTACAATAGAAAATACAGAAGAAACAATTTTTGATGAAAGTCAGGTGGAAGAAACTCCTGTTGCAGAAGATACAATTACAGAAGAAGCAGAATCTTTTGAAATTGAAGAAAATACTTCTGAAGTTCCAGCAGAAACATCTGATGATAGTTTTGCAGATAATTTTGAAGAAACTTCTGAAACTGAAGAAAATGACTTAAATCTTGATGAAACAATTGAAACTTCAGAAGAAGATCTGAACTTCAATTTTGAAGATGAAAATCTTGAAGAACCAAATATGGATGATATTTCCGTAGAAGAAGATGAAAATCTTGATGATGAAGACTTACCTTCAGAAATATCTATTCCAAAAGAAGAAGATGATCTTGTAGTAGAATCTAATGCTTCTGACTTTATGGATTCTGTAAAAGATACATCAGAAGATGAAACTCCAATTGAAGAAGATATTCCTGCAGAATTACCAGAAGAAGTTCCAACAGTTGATCAAATCCTTCAGGATAATAATTACGAAGAAACAGAAAGTTCAGAAGAACCTGTAATTGAAGAAACAGAGGCTCCAGTCTTTGAAGAAACTGTTACTGAAGAACCTGTAGTTGAAGAACCTGTTGCTGAAGAAACTGTAGTTGAAGAACCAGCTGTCGAAGAAACAGACGAACCTGTAATTGAAGAAACTGTTACTGAAGAGCCTGTAGTTGAAGAACCAGCTGTCGAAGAAACAGAAGAACCAGTTATTGAAGAAACTTCTGTTACATTTGATGAAAACCCTCTTCCAGAAGTTGATGAAACTCCAGTTGAAGATGAAACTTCAATAGCTGAAGAAGAACCAACAATTGTAGAAGAAACAAGCATCGAAAACACAGAAGATAACAATACAGAAGTACAATTTGCTGAAGTAGATAATCTGGATAATAACCTTTCAGAAAGCAATCTTGAATATCTTACAAAGAAAGATGATTCAAATGAAGAATCTGCTGGTATGAATTCAGATCTTAAACAGGAAATTAAATCTGTATTACTTTATATGGATCAGCTTCTTGAAAATCTTCCAGAAGAAAAAATTGTTGAATTCGCAAAATCTGACGAATTTACAACATATAAAAAGTTATTCTCTGAATTAGGATTAGCTTAATATGGGATTACTTACAAAAGCTAATCTTCTTGATTTGAATAAAAGATTAGCTTTTTCTGATTTTATATTAAAGTATAAAATAAAAACATTCGCAGTTTTCTCAAAAAAAGAAAAGGATTATTACATTAGTAATAGTCTTGGTTTGGACGGAGTTTCAATATTTGAATCCGTTTCAACAGAAGACTTCTGGAAAGGCATATGTAAAGAAGATAAAAAGATTTATACATATCC
>CAMPAL010000172.1 GCA_946631855.1 uncultured Treponema sp.
CTTCATATTCTGCATCTACATTGTTACCGTTTGCTTTTGATGTTGAGGTATAATCCAGTACACGTCGAGGTTCAATTGAACGGTAATCAATTGGTGTGTTGATTTGCATATGACGTGGATCTGTTGTTGCAAGGTGGAAGGAATTCTTTGCAATTTCTTCTGATTCAAAAGCTTTTTTCAGTTCGCTTTCAAAATTTACTGTTGAACGTTTAAAATTTGGAACTTCACTGTTTGCCAGGTTGTTTGCAGAAACCTGATAACGCAAGGAAGTAACATCCATTTCACGCTGTAATAAATCTACAGCACGGGTAAAAGAATTCATACTATATCCTCCTGAAATTTTCAGTTTACATCTCTTTCATTTTCGGAAAATTAAATTAAAGGTTTAGAAAAAAGAATTGAAATATTAAATTTAAAATTCCAAGCCCCCTTTTATTTTTTTCTGCGGATAATTAAAATTAAAGTATGGCACTTGTAAAACTGAACGAAAACATTTCTTACCTGCCCGCAAGCAAAGATCCTTTTTCTGCAGATGTTGTTTTTATAAAAACAAACAAGGCAACCTGGATTTTTGATGTAGGAATGGGTAATCCATCTTACGAAGAAATAAAAAAAATCAATGATAAAAAAAATGTGGTCATTTCTCACTTTCATCCAGACCACCTTATGAACCTTGTAAGAATTTCCTGTGAAAATCTTTATGTTTCAAAATATACAAAACACTACACTCTAAAAGGCTCTGTTATTTCGGAGGAAACAACTTTCGATGAAGAACCTCAAATCACGCTTGTTCCAATTCCTTCAAGTCATGCAAAAGGCTGTCTGGCACTAGTATGCGGAGACTATGCTTTTATGGGTGATTCAACTTACGCGAAAGAAAAAATTGGAAATCACACCTACAATGCCCAGCTTTTAAATGATATGATAAAGGTGATGGAGGAACTTCCTGTAAAATATTTTTGCCTTAGCCATGACAAAAATTTTGTTCAGAAAAAAGAAGATGTAATAAAACTCTACAAAGATATTTATTCCCGCCGCAAACCTGACAATCCAACAATCAGTGTAGAGGACTTTTTTAATCCGGACGGAAGTGTAAAAGAATGCTAAAAAGAACCTTATCAATTTTAATCATTTCAACTTTATCACTCTGCCAGCTTTGTTTTGCAAAAGGAAAATCTGATACATGGGATGATGTAGAAATTGATTCCAGTGAAGCGTCTGCATTAGAACTCGAAATTACAAAAAAGGAAGAAATACATATACTTGAAAAACTTAAAATCTTTCAGGAGGCCTACCCCGATATCACATTCGAATCTGAATGGGAAGATGAAGTAAAAGACTGGAAAATCACAATGACATTGGGAGAAAAAGAAATAATTCTTTACTGGGCAAACGGTGCCATGCTTCCAGAAGATGAACTTAAAAACAAGGATCTTTACTGGTCGCTTTTATATGAATACGATTACCGAAAACCTCTAAAAGATCCGGCTGATTTTTCAAAAGAAGAAATAGAAGAAATTAAAAAATTTGGTTCCGACGAAAACCGAAAAAGTCAGGCCGGAACACCCATGTTCTTTTTTGATGAAATTTATGACTCAAAGACCCGGGGAAAACTTGAAAGTCACATAAAAGCCATTTCATTTTTAGGTTTCAGGGTGAATGTACACGAGCGAATTGTACAGCCACTAAAAGAAGTTGAAACTAAAATTAATGAAGCTGCAAAAACTGATAAAGAAGTCGCTGATTTTGTAAAAAGCATTTCAAAAAATGAAGCATACTACTGGCGGGTTATAGCAAACACAAACAGAAAATCTTTCCACAGCCTTGGAATTGCAATTGACATAAGACCAAAATCTTACAAGTGGAAGGAAGTCTACTGGTCATGGACAAAAGATAAAGATCCTGACGGCTGGATGCTGACACCACTTAAAAACCGATGGATGCCTCCTCAAGCTGTAATAGACATTTTTGAAGATCAGGGATTTATCTGGGGTGGCAAATGGATTATTTTTGATAACATGCACTTTGAATATCACCCGGAATTGATAATTAATGCTCGTTATGAAGCTGAGTCTTTTTAGTATAGAAAAAGTTTAAAGCGGCCATTGCAATAATAATCAGATATCCAATAACACTTAAATAATCTGGCAACTGCCCAAAGAAAACAAAACCTAAAATTGTAGAAAAAATTATCTGAGAATAATCATAAATTGAAATCTCTCTGGCAGGTGCATGATAATAAGCCGCAGTAATTGTAAATTGACCTCCAGCGGCACAGGCCCCCGCCCCACACAAACACAAAAACTGATTCAGGCTCATTGGATTATAACTTGTAATCATGTAAGGAATTGAAAGCATCATAGAAAAAGCAGAAAAGAAAAAGATGATGATTTTGCCATTGCATTTTAAAGCTCCCAATTTTCTTACACAGGCATAAGCAAGCCCTGCTCCAACCCCACCAATGAAACCAGCAAGTGATGGAAGGGTTTTTGAAAAATCCATGCTTGGTTTTACAATTAAGACTGAGCCCAAAAAAGCAATTATGATAGCAACCAGAGGAAGAGGCTTTATCTTTTCTTTCATCAAAATAAAACTGAATATTATGGCAAAGAAAGGTGCCATTTTATTTAAGATTGCGGCATCAGACAGTACAAGGCGATCAACGGCATAAAAGTTTCCAAATATACCAATAGAACCGGAAATTGCCCTGATAAAAAGATAGAGAAGACATCCTTTGGGAATAGAAACTGCAGACTTCCCGCTCTTTTTGTAGTCGAGCAGGAGGCCTGCAAAAGAGATGATAAAAGCAACGGCATTTCTAAAAAAAGCTTTTTGAATAAAGGAAATATCTCCAGCAAGACGGATAAACACCGCCATTAAAGCAAAACAAAAAGCAGAAGAAATTATGAGGATTATTCCCTTGCTTGTATTAGAAATACTCATCTCTAAAAGACCTGACTAAAAATCAAAAATGCAGAACTAAAGAATGTAACGAGACAAATCTTCGCTCTGAGTAATATCAGTAAGTTTAGAATCTACATAAGCAGAATCAATTGTAATTGTTTCACCCTTATGTTCATCTGCTTCAAAGTTGATATCAGCCAGAACTTTTTCCATAATTGTATGAAGACGTCTTGCTCCAATATTTTCATTTGTAGCATTTACTTCTTCTGCAATAACACTCATGCGGTCAATTGCATCTTCTGTAATATCAAGTTTAACACCTTCAGTTTCAAGTAAAGATGTATACTGCATGATAAGAGAGTTCTTAGGTTCCTTTAAGATGCGTTTGAAATCTTCTTTATGCAAAGAATCGAGCTCTACGCGCAATGGGAAACGCCCCTGAAGTTCAGGAATTAAATCACTAGGAGCGGCAACAGAGAAAGCACCAGCCCCAATAAAGAGGATATGAGTTGTATCAATCACACCGAACTTTGTATTTACGTTACTTCCTTCTACAATTGGCAGAATATCCCGCTGAACACCTTCGCGGCTTACATCCTGACCATGCCCTTCTCCATGAACGGCAATTTTATCAATTTCATCAATGAAGATAATTCCACTCTGTTCAACACGTTTTTTTGCTTCATCAGCAACCTTGTCGTGATCAACCATATTATCAAGAACTTCTTCTGTAAGAATTTTACGGGCTTCCTTGATAGTTACAGAACGTTTTTTACCTCTGCGTCCACCACCGTTAATCATGCTCATAATTCCCTGCATGCTGTTCTGAAGGTCATCAATTGAACCACCAGCAATAATTTCCATATTTGGCATTTGCTGAGGACGATTTACAACCATATCAACTTCGCGTTCTTCCAAAAGGCCATCTCTAAGCATCTGACGGAACTTTTCGCGAGTATGATTTTCACGTTCTTTTTCTGCAGCATCTTCATCAGCTTTCTGAGCTTCAGCGGCAACCTGATTTGCAGCATTAAGTTCAGCCTGCATTTCTTCTGCAGCCTTGTTCAAATCTATTGTAATTTCATTAGGATTTGACTGAGATAAAAAGCCCATAGGAATTACAGAATCTTTTTTATCTTCTTTTTTTTCAGATTTTTTTCCGCTGCCAGGAACAAGCAGATCAAGAAGTTTTTCTTCTACAATTGAAACGGATTTTTCACGAAGCTGATCTTCCATTTCAGCTTTTACATCATTATATCCAACAGCCATAAGATCGCGAATCATACTTTCTACATCGCGACCAACATATCCAACTTCTGTATATTTTGTAGCTTCAACTTTTAAAAAAGGAGCCCCGCAAAGTTTAGCAAGACGTCTGGCAATTTCAGTTTTACCACAGCCAGTTGGTCCAATCATCATAATATTTTTAGGAGCAACTTCATCACGAATTTCTTCCGGCAGCTTAAGACGGCGGAAACGGTTACGAAGGGCAACGGCAACGGCACGTTTAGCCTTTTCCTGCCCGATGATATATGAATCCAGTTTTTCTACAATCTGTTTTGGTGTAAGGTCTGATTTATTTTCGATATTTTCCATACAAGCCTACTCCAGCGTCTCAACCGTCAAATTCTGATTTGTGTAAATACAGATACTACCTGCAATTTTTAGAGAACGCTCAGCAATTTCCTTAGCACTCAAATCCGAAGAATCAAGATAAGCGAGGGCCGCAGAATAAGCGTAGTTACCGCCCGAACCAATTGCAATTGCATCGTGTTCAGGTTCAATTACGTTACCATCACCACTAATCAAAAGGATCTGTTTTTTATCTGCAACAAGAAGCATTGCTTCAAGTTTCTGCAAAGTACGATCTGTACGCCAGGCCTTAGCAAGTTCAACAGCAGAACGCATGATATCACCATTATATTCTTTTACCTTTGTTTCAAATCTATCTAAAAGTGTAAAAGCGTCTGCCACAGAACCTGCAAATCCAGTTAAAATTTTTCCATCATAAATTTTTCGAACTTTGCGAGAATTTCCCTT
>CAMPAL010000173.1 GCA_946631855.1 uncultured Treponema sp.
TGATTATTGCAGAAGCCGGTGCAAAAGGTGCTGTAACAATTGCAACAAACATGGCTGGTCGTGGTACTGATATTAAACTTGGTGGAAGTCCAGAATTCAGAGCAAGAAAACGAGCCGGAACAAATGCTACAGAAGAACAGTACAAGGCAGCTCTTGAAATTGAAAAAGAACAGTGGAAAAAAGATTACGAAGAAGTTCGAGCCCTTGGTGGTCTTTATGTAATTGGTACAGAACGTCACGAAAGCCGTCGTATCGACAATCAGCTTAGAGGTCGTTCTGGTCGTCAGGGAGACCCAGGACGTTCTAAATTCTACATCTCAATGGATGACGATTTGATGCGTCTCTTCGGTGGTGAAAGAATGAAAGTCATGATGACTCGAATCGGTATGCAGCCAGGAGAACCAATTGATCACCCATGGTTAAACAAGGGAATTGAAAAAGCCCAGCAGAAGGTGGAAGACCGCAACTTTGAAATTCGTAAACACCTGCTCGACTATGATGATGTTTTAAATGAACAGCGTTCTGTAATTTATGAACAGAGAGATGCAATTCTCGCAGATAATAATCTTTCTGCCCGTGTTATGAACAATGCAAAAGAAGAAGTTGAAGCTCTCTTTGATGAGTATGAATACAATCTAAAACATGACAAACATTCAAACACTCCATGGAATGAATTAAACGAACAAATCCGTAATACTTTCGGGCTCCAGCTTCCTGCAGAAAACACTACAAGAGAAGGTTTGATTGCAGCCCTGCAGAATGATATTACAGAAAAAGAAACTCTGGCTGGTAAAGAAAATCTTAATATGTTTATTCGTTACCAGTACGTTCAGATTATTGATAAAAAATGGCTGGATCAGCTCGAAACTCTTGAAGGTTTAAGAGAAGCTGTTTCTTTACGTGCTTATGGTTCAAAAAACCCTCTTACAGAATACAAGATTGATGGTTTCAATATTTTTGATGAAATGCTTTCTTCAATCCGCGATACAGTTATGTCTCGTGTATTCAAAGTTCGAATCCAGCTTTCTCCTGAAGCTGCAGAAATGAGACGCCGTCAGATTGAAGCTCAGAAACAGCAGATGGACAAAATGAATGCCCAGCACAACGAAGCAGGAAACACAGCTGCTCAGATGGCCCAGAACACAGCTCAGCGTAGTGCACAGTCAACTTTCAACGGAGACCAGGCAAGACGCCAGGCCGCAGGAAGTGCCATGAATCAGCGTTCACAGGGCGATAATATAACAGTAAGAAGAACTCTTCCAAAAGTAGGACGAAATGATCCTTGTCCTTGCGGAAGTGGAAAAAAATATAAGAACTGCTGCGGCAGATAAAAAATATAAAAACTGCAAAAAGGCAAAAAAAAGGTTCGGTTTTTACAATTGAAAATAAAATTGAAAAAACCGAACCTTTTTTTTATCTCAATAACTTTTATTAAACCTTTCCAAATCTCTGCAAAGGCCAGAAACGCATAACAGGCTTACCAATAATGTATTTTTTATTTATATACTGAGGAGCAATTATAGACATATACTGTACAGAAAGAGGATCTTGATCTGTCAGTTCTTTTATAGAGTAATCATTTGCATGTCTTAAATCCAGAGAATTAAAACGATTATCCCCCATCATAAAATAGCAATTTTCAGGAATGTACTGAGGATTTCCGTTCGAATCGTTTGCAGGGAATAAAGGCATATTTCTTTCATCAAGGAGTTCCTGAATATACCAGTTCAAAGTGATTGCCTTATCAAAATTTGATATAAGTTCAGAATCACTCGACCATAAAGTTGCACTAATTCCCTGATTCAAAAGTTCTGCATAACGAACAATAAGTTTTCCTGCAGTCAATTTAGTCATAACATTTAATTTGAAATTAGATTCAGCATAGTAATCACGCTGATTGTTTTTGGCAGGAATCCAGGAAGTCATAAAGTTTTCAAACCAGGCAGCTCCCCCATTCTGACTCATAAGATTTTTAGTAATACTTTGAATATTATTGAACAAATCAAATTCTGTCATTGAAGGAGCTTTGAAATCTCCAGTAAGATTTTCTTTATATATAAGTTTTCTGAACTTTTCAGATAATTCTTTAGCCTGATATTCAGCAACAGTTAAATCATAATTACGTCGCTGTTCTTCAAAATCAAGCATTTTGTCATATTCTTCTTGTGATAAAGGAAATCTTTGTACCTTTTGTTTTACGTTAGCGTTTTTAATTGTATTTAAATTCCATTTTGCATATTTTGCATCAATTTCAGAAGGAACAAATTCATCAGAATCTTTTGTACGAACATAAAGTACACCATCCTGCATTACAAGCTGTTCACCAGGAAGACCAGTAATTCTTTTTACAAGAGGATCTGCTTTCATCTCTCCATTTTCATCTTTATTAATATTTATAGTCATTAAACTAAGCATATGAACAAGTTGAGCTGTTACAGATTTTACTTCAGATTTACGGTCCATGCTATAATGAGGATTTCTAAGAACAATTGTATCTCCTCTTTTATATTTTCTAAAATCAGGAAGACCAACATCAGTTAATGGAAATTTAGGACCACAATCAAGCTTTGAAACGAAAACTCTGTCATTAATTAAAAAAGTTGGAACCATAGATTCTGACGGAATTTTGTAAAGCTGGAGGAAGAAAATCTGGAAAATTAAAACAGTAAAAATTGCCCAAACAAAAGAATCAATCCAGTCAACAATTTCAAAAATTAATTTTCCCCATCCCTTAAATTTCATTTTTTTTGGAGGGATATTCCAACCAGCTACAAGTTTTTCATTGCTTTTATCATATAAAACTTTTGAATTAAGATATGAAAGAACAAAAATCACCAGCCAAAGCAAAACTATAATGCAATCATAAACATAAGAAGTTCCAGTAGAACCTGCCCTGCGCAAAATAAAAGTTATAAATAAAAAATAAGGAAGATATTCTGTAAATTTTATTACCTTATAAATATGCGTTCCATCTGTTTTCAAAAGCATATTTAAGGTAAAGTAAACGGTTAGTCCTGTATATGCAAGAGCAAGAGGAAATGCCAAAAGAGAAATATCAGCATGAAAACTTAATGATAAAATTGAAAAAATACATGCAGCAGCAAGATTGATATAAGATCTGATTTTATAATTTTTAAAATATTTATTTGTTGTCATAACTATTAATATAACGAAAATATAAGTTCTTTTATAGTCCCTGTAATTTCTTTATTTCTTCAATAACATCAATAATCTGATCAGGTTTTGTATAAGTTTCTCCCTTTAAAAATTGAAAAGGTGCATCCGTTTCTGCCAGAATTCTTTCAACAGGCAATTCTTTCACGCAAGAAATGACTTTTTTATTATTATTAAAAAGCTGCCGTCCAAAACTAAAATAAGCATTAATTCCTCTATTTATAAGACTATAAGCTTCAACAGGACTTCCCATAAAAGAATGGAAAAGTACTTCAGGAAGATTTTGTAATTCTTTTGAATATTCAAAAAGTTTTTCATTTGCTTTTCTGCAATGAACAATAAGAGGAAGTTTATATTTAAATGCTAAATCTAACTGTATATTCCAGATTTCTTCCTGTTCCTTTTTGGAAGACCTGTATTCGTCGCTGAAATAATCAAAACCAGCTTCTCCAATTGCAATAATTTTTTTTGACTGGATCAATTCTTCTAAAAAATCAGCTGATTCTTTTACATTTTCCCTAGCTGCATTTTGAGGATGCATTCCATAGGCCTGTAAAACATTTTCGCCAGCTTCAATCTGAACAGCCCACTCTTCTTTAGAATGAGCACATGAAATGCCCGTCCAGGATGGTGGAAAACTGCAAATTCCAAGTTTTTTGCAATAAAAATAGTGAAAATGTGCATCAAAAAGCATATTTTTTTCAATTTTTTCTAACATTTTTTTTATTATAACCGATTATAAGAGTAATGTGGCAATTTTAAGTAACACAAGAAAAATCATTTTTTAAAATGGTAAGCGATAAGTTTATCATAAAAAAAGATCGGGTTCGGTCTTAAATAGGGAGTGACAAAAATGAAAACATACACACTTAAAAGTATTGGAAAAAACACAGATTACATGACAATTCTTCGCGAAATGGAAGATGGTTTTGTAGTAAAAATTGTTCGTGATATGGACGGTTACGAAGATGTAAAAACTGACTATATTTCGAAAGAACTTTTTGAAAGCTGTATCCGCACTGGTTATTTAACAGAAATTACAGAAACAGTAAAAATGGCTGTTACTGCATAAATTAGAAAAATGCTTCACCGCTTATAGTTTATTTCTTGCAGTGAAGCATTTTTTTTATTGAGGGTTTATTACAAACCCCTCAAAACGGCGAAGTCAAGGCTTTAAGCGTACGCGTGCCTTGACTCGACGTATTTTAGATTTTCTTCCACCAGATTTACAGCCTGTTTAATTCTTTCTGCTTTTGTTCCTGCATCCAGCCAGTTAATTTCAACACCTTTTTTTTCCATCATTCTAAACCAGGTTTCCTGACGTTTTGCAAACTGTCTGATAGCAATAAATAACTTTTCAAACAAATCTTCTTTTGTCTCAATTTTTCCCTGAAGATATAAAGAACAAAATCTATACTCAAGACCTAATTTTTCCAGTCTATCCCAGGAAATCCCTGAATTATGAATGTTTTCAACTTCTTCAAGCATGCCACCATCTAAACGTTCTTTCAGACGAATAGAAATATTTTCCCACATTTGAGGCCGAGGTAAAGTTGTTCCTATTATATAGGGAATAATTTCAGGTCTATAAGCAGAAGTTGTATCATAGCCCTGTTTTTTAGCTTCGATAATTTCCAGAGCTTTTATT
>CAMPAL010000174.1 GCA_946631855.1 uncultured Treponema sp.
TACAATAGAAGTTAATCCCGGTGATATTAATGAAAATCTGCTTTATGCTTATAAAAAATGCGGGATTAACAGGCTTTCCTGCGGTATCCAGTCTATGAATGATAAGGCTTTAATTTTTGCTTCCAGACGAGCTTCTGCTGAAAATAACAGATTTGTCCTTAATCTGCTGCAAAAGGAATGGAAGGAAAACTTTTCTGTCGATTTAATTTGTGGACTGCCTGAAGAAACTGAAGAATCTTTTATAAATGGACTTACAGAAGTTATTTCATATCATCCATCGCATATTTCTATGTATTCTTTGACAATTGAAGATAAAACTCCTTTTGGAAAACTTTTGCAAAATGGAAAATTGAATTATGATTTTGATTTTTCTGATAATTTGTGGTTAAAAGCAAGGTCTTTTCTTGAAAATCAGGGGTATTCTCAGTATGAAGTTTCAAACTTTGCACTTAAAGGGTATGAATCCTGTCATAATCTTTTTTACTGGAATCATAAAAATTATTTGGGATGTGGTAGTGGTGCAACGGGGACAGTATACACAGAAAGTGGTGAAGGATTCCGGTGGACTAACAGCAGAAAGGTGAATGATTATATTGATTTCTGGTCTGACTTTAATATAGATAATTATGAGGAGTCAGCTTTTTCAAAAATAGAAGACCTTGAATTTGTTGATAAAGCTTCTTCTGAATTTGAATTTTTTATGATGGGACTTCGAAAACTTTCTGGAATAAAAAAATCAGAATATGAAGAGATTTTTCATAAGGAAATTCCTGAAAGAATCCTAACAGCTTTCGACGAGTGGGAGAAAAAATCCTTGTGTCAGATAATCAATCTGGAAAATGATGTAATTTATACACTTGGACAAAATGGAATTGTATTTTTAAATAAGTTCCTGGAAGAAATTATTTAGTTTCTTTCTTGTATGGAATAATTATTTTGAAGGACGAACCAATACCTTTTTGAGATTCAACTTCAATATCCCATCCATGTGTTTCAATTATATTTTTAACGACAGAAAGTCCAATTCCCATGCCTTCCTCCTGGCGTGAGTTTGTTCCGCGGTAGAACATATCAAAAATGTACTTAAGATCTTCTTTTCCAATTCCAATTCCAGAATCTTTTATTATCAGGTAAACGTTATTTTCATCGTAGTAAGATTTTATATGTATTTCATCAAAATCTTTTGTGTATCTTAGAGCATTGCTGAAAATGTTTTCAAAAACACGGTTTACCAGCTGTTTATTTAAAGAAACCTGGATATCTTTGTCTAAATTAATTTCTGTAATGATTTTTCTTTTAAATACATTTGCTGTAATTTCTGCTTCTGTTGCAAAATCTTTGATTATATCTGTAATTGAAGAGGTAATAAGATTTTCTCTTATCATGGAATCATTCATTTTAATAAAGTTGATAAGACTGTTTATCATATCTTCAAGCTGATTGGATTTTACGTGAATAAGTTGAAGGGTGTTATTTATCTCTTCTTTATCAGTTATAACTCCATCAGTAATTGCTTCTGTATAACCTTTAATGATTGCAACAGGAGTTCTTAAATCGTGACTTATACCCATGATAAATCTGTTTTTTCTGTTTTGTTCTTCCAGAAGTGCAACACGCATTTTTTCCAGGCTTTCCAGAATGGATGTGATTTCGTTTTGTCTGCCTTTTTTATTTTCCGGGGTTACTTTTGTGCGTAAGTTTCCGTTTGCAAGCTGCATGGTTGTGTCTTCAATTTTTATGATGGAACGGAAAATTGTTCTGGACATTATAATCAGCAGTATTGTAAGAATTGCAACGAAAACCAAAAGGACTGAAATGATTGTTTTCATTAAATCTTTTGGTTTGTGATTATCATTTTTTTTTCGTAGAATTCTTGTGACAAGGGCAACATCCTGATCTTTTAGATTGATTGTCGTAAACTGATAGAAATAGTGATCAGAGGATTGTGCAATACAATCCCACACAATGTTAAGTCCGTTTGAGCTGGTGATTTTAATGCATGGAATTGAAGTAAAAATGATTTTATCATCCTGGGTAATTACAACTGCTTCTACATCTGGAGGTAAAATTCTTAAAGTTTCAAAAAGGCTCTGAATATCCTTTTTTGATAAATCCGCTGTATCAAATCGTTTGATTTCTTTAGATCCGTGCATTAAAAATCTTTCTGAAGATCTTAAATAGTGTTCAAGCGAATTATAAAAAGAACATACAAGAGGAATAAGTACTATAACCACCGCAAGGATGATAAATTGCTTTTTAATTGTCATAAGAGTATTTAGTTTTCAATGGTGCTTTTATTAAAAATATAACCGTTTCCAAAATCAGTTTTAATAAAATGACATGATGATGGATCGGCTTCAATCTTTTTTCTAAGTCTTTGAATATATACTGCGACTGCTGTTAAATCTCCAAATTCTACTTTCCATACCCCCTGATATATTTGTTCAGGTGAAAGGGTTTCTCCTGCATGTTTTACAAGAAATTCCAGTACTTCGTATTCTTTTGTTGAAAGTGGAATTTTTACAGTACCTTTTTTAAGGACACAGGAATTTAAGAGAAGGGTATAATCTTCAAATTTTATTGATTCTTCCGCATTTGCTGTTGCGTTTGACTGTCTTCTCAGGTTTGCCTGAATGCGCGCTACCAGAACTCCTGGTGAAAATGGTTTTGTTATAAATTCATCAGCACCTAAGCCAAGTCCTTCAATAATATCTTCATCTGCATCTCTTGCTGAAAGTATCATTACAGATGGCATTTTTTTGCTGAACTTTGTTTTTGCTTTTTGTAAAAATTCAAAACCACTCATTCCAGGCAGATTCAGGTCAAGAATAATCAGGTCTGGCATTTTATCTATGTCCAGATTTGCAAGAGCTTCCTCTGCATTAAAAAATGGTTTTGTGTCGATAGAAGCTTTTTTTAAATACATACAGATCAATTTTGAAATAGATTCTTCATCTTCAATAACATAGATGTAAGGATTTGCGTTTGTCATTTTAAGCCTCCTGGTGCTCAAATTATAAACAAATAACAAAAAAAGTGTGTATTTGTTATATTTTATAACTAAAAATTATTTTGCGAAACTATATTAAAATCTAATTGAAATCATAAAAAAATAGTTTATAATTGTAGTAATTATTTATATAATAGATTAAAATTAAATAACATATGATTGATGTAATGCGGTTAGATGGGAAAAAATATTGGGTGAATCCGCACATGATTGAAAGTATGGAAACTACTCCTGATTTGACACTTACTATGTTGTCAGGTCGTAAAATCATTGTTCGAAATTCCCCTGAAGAAGTTATAGAAAAAATTATTGAATACCGGAGAAATATCGGTATTGAAAGACAAGAGGTCTTGTAATGGATATAGCTACAATAATTGGTATTGTTGGTGGTGCTGCTATGATCGTCATGTCGGTTGTGACATCTGGTGGTACATTGGGTGGAATTATCGATATTCCTTCTGCAGCCATGACAATTGGTGGTTCTTATTTCGCCATGTTTATTGCTGCGCCTCTGAAAAAAGCTTTGGGTATGTTCAAAATTATGGGACGTGCCTTCAAAATTCCTAATTTTGGTGAAAAGAACATAGTTATAAATATGCAGGCCTTGTCTGAAAAGGCACGTCGAGAAGGTATTCTTGCCCTTGAAGATGGACTTGATGATCTGGAAGATCCTTTTATGAAAATGGGTCTTCGTCTTGTTGTCGATGGTACTGACGGAAATATCATCCGTGCAATCATGGAAAATGAAATGAACCAGGTTGAAGCACGTCATATGGAATGGATTGGTCTTATCAACGCATGGGCCGGATTTGCTCCTGGTTTTGGTATGATGGGTACTGTAGTAGGTCTTATTGGTATGTTGAACAACCTTGAAGATAAATCATCACTTGGTCCTAACATGGCCGTTGCTTTGATTACAACTTTGTACGGATCTATGATGGCCAACTGGCTTATTACTCCATTTGCAACAAAATTACTTGCACATAACGCTCAGGAAATGCGTTCAAAAGAAATGATAATTGAAGGTGTACTTGCTATTCAGGCCGGTGAAAACCCTCGTATTATGGCACAGAAGCTTCTTACATATCTTGATCCTGTATCTAGAAAAGCAATTGAAGCTGATGTTTTGAAGGATTAGTTTAAGGTAGTTAAAAATGGGAAAGAAAGCTAAAGAACCTGAAAAACCATCCAGCGCCTGGCAGGGTACTTATGGTGACATGATCACCCTCATGTTGTGCTTCTTCGTAATGTTGTATGATCCAACTGAAGTAGATATCACAACAATGGCAACTATTACTCAGAGCTTACAGATGTCGGAAACAGAAACAACATCTGGTGGTATGTCTTTGTCTGCAGGTCAGCTTTCTGATTTAGGTAATAATATAAATTCACTTCCTTCTTTGGAAAAAGGAAAATCACTTGGACTTGCAAAGAAAAAAGCAGTAAGTCTTTTTGCTCCAGATGTAAAATCAAATAAGATTACAATTACGAGTGATGAAAGAGGTTTGATTATTACATTGCTTTCAGATAATTTTTTTGAAGAGGGTAGTGCTGAATTAAATATAAATGATACAAGAGAAACTCTGCTTAGACTTGCAGATTTCTTTAAATCTGATGAATTAAAGAACCGTCGTTTTAGAATAGAAGGACATACTGACAGTACTCCGGTTTCAGAAAGTTCTGTTTTTCCAAGTAATTGGGAACTTTCAGCAACAAGAGCTGTTAATGTTCTTCATTATCTTGCCGATTATGGAGTACGGGAAAAAGATTTTTCCGTTGCTGGTTATGCGGATACACGCCCTAAGTTCTCA
>CAMPAL010000175.1 GCA_946631855.1 uncultured Treponema sp.
CAGGCTGTCGTACTGAATCTTAATTCTTCATATGTACACACCTACACCAGAAGCTATTTTGAAAATACAAATATAAAAACAGACGGCTCTTTCACCAGCAACAGTGTTTATGCTGTATTAAAACTTCTTTACGGTAAAAGATATTTTGCAAGAATCAGATCTGTAAACTCGTCTGGTGCATCAAACTACACCTATCTTGATTTATACAACACAGGAAACAGAAGTTTTGCCGCAACAAATGACGCTAACTTTACCCCAGAAAATTTTGATTCAGATGCATCATCTATCAACCGCTACAAAATTGAATATTATTTTACAAACGGCATTTTTTATGATGATTCCACAAATGATAATGTTTCGGACTATATTTCAGCATGTAAAATCACCAGTCAAAAAAGACACTCTGCAGAAAACCTGCTTCAACCGGTAAATTACGATTATAATTCAGGTTTAACTGCTACCCTGAAATATCTTTATAATTCAACTTATTACAACTGGCTCAACTGGAAAATTGAAAGTAATGCAGGAACAAATTACACAGGCACAACTTATGATGGTCATGAAAATCTTTACCTTTACGCCTATTATGGACCTGACATTCAGATAGAGGATATTGGCCTTATTGTAAAATCTTCAACTAATGATTATGAAAATTCTGACATTGTAATTACAGCTCATCCAGAAACTGCTACATCTCTTATACCTTTCCAGCAGGACACTGATATTTCAGAAAGTCTTAATTCTGGAAGTTTAACTGTTTCTAAAGCAAGCTATAAATATCTGAATATTCTTTTAAATACTACTTTTAAGAATTATTCTTCTGTGTCTTTTGAAATATCAGAACAGGGAGGACAAGGCTTAAGTTATCCTGCAAAATCAACTATGTTTGGTGGATTGACCTATAAATACGGACAGATTGATTTATCTCTTGAAAAGGATAATGGAGAGCCTGTTTTTGAAGGTGGAAAAACCTACAATATTTATGTAAATGCAGTTCTAAACGGTTCTTCCATCAATTATACATTAAGTATTCAGCTTACAGATTAAATTATTTCGCCATCTGAGCACTTAAAACCAGCACAGAAAGTTCCTTCTCCAGCTGGTCAAGTTCTTCTTCCATTTTTTCTATACGACTATTTCTGTTTTCAGCCTGTTTTTGCTTAAACTGAGCATATCTTAATTCTTCGGAATCATTTTTTTCCTGCTCAACTCTGGAAAAGCCACACCATGGACAATAATAAAATGTACTTTCAATTAATTTTCCGCAGCCACTACAGATGGTCATCATATTCTCCAAAAAAATATATAACTTATTTCAAAACAGACATTGGATCTACCAGTTTACCATTTTTATAAACTGTAAAATGCAGATGTGGTCCTGTTGAATAACCAGTTGTGCCCACCAGACCAATTCTTGTTCCCTGACTTACCCACTGCCCTTTTGAAGCAATTATTTTTGACATATGTGCATACAAAGTCTGATATCCGTTTCCATGATCAATAATCACATAATTACCGTAAACTCTGTTAATTCCTGTTGTTGTAACTCTACCACTCATTGCAGCAAGAATTGGAGTTCCTGTAGGACAAGCCATATCAGTTCCTGTATGGAAAGATTTTACATTTGCAATAGGATCGATTCTTGTTCCATAAGGAGAAGACCAGCGGAATTTAGCTGATATAGGCAGACGGAAAAGTTCACCCATTGCATTTTTCAATGTAGAAGCATCAAGGGCAGCTCCCGGAATAAAAAGCTGCTGACCTTTTGTTAAAGTTTCACTGGTAAGTTCGTTTACATCAAGTAAATCATCAAGTTTACAGCCATATTTAGAAACGACTGAACTTAAAGAATCACCACTTTTAACTGTATAAATAATTCCATCGATTGAAGGAATTTTTAATTTCTGACCTGCGGCAAGCTGTCTTACGTTTCCAATATCATTTACAGAAATTAAAGTAGAAATATTTCTAAGACCAAATTTTCCTGCAATTCCACTTATTGTATCTCCAGGACGAACTTTATAAGTCTGGAAAGAAACAGGCTGAGTTAATGACTGAGCAGGGAAAGTTTCTACATCAAGAAGATTTCCCTTATCATCAATTTCAACATTTCCAAGAGCAAAACCTTCCATCAGCTTATCAAGATTTTCGATTAACTGAGTATGTCCGTCTTCAAGAACAAGAGGGCCTGTAAAATTTACAATACGATTATGAATAATTCCACTTGTCACAAGTCCTGAAACTAAAAGACAGAAAAGAACAAATGACAGAGAAAGAATTTTTATATTTGAGGAAATAAATTCACCAGCTTCTGTTAAAGAATGGCCCAGCAGTCTCAGAAAGTTCTGAACAGAAATGTTTTTTCTTACTTTATGGGCAGAAAAGTTTCTTAATTCTGGTGTAAAAGGCAGATAAGTAACAGATTTTACAGCAGATTTTTCTCTTTTTCGGAATTTTGTTTCAAGTGCTCCGAAATTAAGATTTCCAAAAGAAATTCTGTTGCGTGGCTTATCCTGAATATAACTGATTATTTCCATGCATTAATTTTCGGAAAAAATCAGGAAAATTTAAGTGTTTTTTATCAGTCTGTCAGGGATTTTACAGGTAATTTTTCAAAAAAGGATATTTTGTAAGAAAATCTTTATATGGGAAATTCTTCTTAAGCTTAGAAAGTTTTTCCTTTACATTTTTGCAAGCAGTCATTTCCTCTGCCCTTAAAAGAAAGGCCTTTCTAAGCTCTGGACATTCCTTTTTTTCCAAAAGCGTCTTAATATCTGCAATTTCTATGCAAGGAGTTTTTAATCCTTCAGGAGCAAGTGTAAAAGTCTTTACATCACTACATTTTGCAAGTCTTGCTTCAAACCACCAGCTGAACATTTTCATTCTGCTGTCGGTCAAAACAGGATTTCCAGAATAATCTTTTGAAATCATAGCATTTGCACTGTACAAAGCCGCAGCAGTAAATTTATCGCCACCGGAAAGTCTTGTAGAAACAGTGTGATAAGTCTGTTCTGCAGAACTTCCCTTAATGTGAGTCTGTTTTCCCGGAAAGGCAAAATCTAATCCGATTGTATAGATTTCTTTTGCACCAGAAAAATAAGCAAAATTCCAGGCTGAAGAAGCAACTGAACCTCCACTTCCCAAATCTGCATTTTCTTCAGTTAGTCCAAGTTCATCTTCATAATAAGATGCAAGAGGAAACTGAGACCTGCACAAAAGAATTTCTTTGCACTTAAAACGAAAAACCGCAGGATATGCCGAAAGTTCTGTAATCAAAAAACTTTCCGGAGCTTTTAAACCAGCAATATGTTTGTAAGCCCAGAATTGAGGATCAGTAAGGAGGATAAAATCAGGCTCTACACCAAAACGCAGCAGGGCTTTTAAAGACGTTTCAACACAAACCAGAATGCAGCGTTTTTTTAATTCCTTCATCACAGGTAAGAATTTTTCAAGAGAAGGCCCTGCCCCAATCACCAGAAATGGAAGCTTATTATCTGCTTTTTTTTGAAATACCCCGATTCCCCTGCACTTTTCCAGCTGAACTAAGTTTCTGTTTGTATTATTTACCCAGAGTTTTCCGAATTTTTTCAAAGTTGCAGCATTAATTTCGTTTTTTCTCTGATTTCTTTTTATGATTGATTTTACCGTATCAAAATATTCTTTCGCATGATTCGTAAAAGCGGGAATATCAAAATAATAAGCATCCGAAACTCCACCATCGTCCAGGTTTACTGTCAAAGAGTTTTCAAAAAGTCCTAAAAGAGCATCTGGAGGGCATGCAATCGCCAGAACAAGTTCCTTCAGTTCAAAAACCGGAGTCAAATCTAAAAACATTAAAGCCGCAAAAAAATGATTTACATCCGGCTCAATAAGAATCAGTTTTTTTTCAGGATGATTTTTTGCAAAAGCAAGAGCGTGATACCCAAGTCCAAAACCATAGAAAACAACTGTAGATTTTTCATTAAGTTCAGGAAGACTCAAAGCACTTTGAGCTTCTCTTTCAGGATTGTAGGAGGAATGGAGTCTTATCCCATTTTCACTGGCTGTAATCTGACCGTTTCTGGCTGTTTCTGTTTCCCAAATGGAAGAAGGAGCAAAAAGTGGAGAAGGCAGTCCCAGCATCTGAGCTAACTGTGGGAATCTGTTTTTAAAAGCTGAATAATTTTTATTCCAGATTGAGTTCAATGACCATATTCTCCGTAACTGGAGTTCCTGCTTCAGGACTCTGGCTTGTAACCCAGCCGCTTCCGTTAATATTTAATTTAATATCAGAACGTTCCATCAATGGTAAAAGTTCTTTCTTTGATTTACCTGTAAAATCAGGAACTGTATTTCCAAGCACAAGATTTGATGAAGAATTGATTGTAATAACGCCACTGTGTTCAAGAGAAGCAGCCCCACCACGACTCATTCCAAGATGATCTATAATTACATCTGCAGCTTCACCAATAACAGGAGCAACAATACGACCACCGTAAGTTTCACCTTTTGCTTTTTCAACTACAATGTAAAGAACAATTTCTGGTTCTTCCACCGGAAAAATGGCCATACAGCTTGAAAGGAAGTCTGTCTCTGAATATCCACCGTTTACTTTGTCTGCCATCTGAGCAGTACCAGTTTTTACACCAATGGAAATATCACCCAGATTAGCTCTGTGACCAGTACCTTCTTTTGCAACAGTTTCCATGCAGCTCAAAATGTAATCAGCTGTATTTTTAGCGAATACTCTGTTTTTTTCTTCAGGTTTATGTTCGTAATAAGTAGTACCGTCTTTATTTG
>CAMPAL010000176.1 GCA_946631855.1 uncultured Treponema sp.
AATATCAGGATTCTTATTTTGTAAACCATACAACATTAGGTGACTTGCCGATTACTTATTTGTTAAAAACTGGAAATATAGAATTTAACAAACATTTCTCCCTTTGTATGGGTAACTTGATTGTTTGGAATTTACAGCAATGTAATCAAAAATATGAAATCTTTAAAGATCAAATGAATTCCGCTGCATTCAACTCAACTGTTTTTATGACTTTATCTATAAGAAGGCCTTTGAAAGAGGGAGAAAGAGAAAAGCAGATTGAATATTTGGAAGATCTTAGAAAAAAAATAAATGAAGGATTAAAAAGTTTAGAGGAAAAAGGAGAATATACTTTTACAAACCCTTGGGCTGCAGAAACTACAGGCTATTCAGCATGGGTAAGATATTTGAATCAAAAGCAGGATAACTTCCTTGATTATACTCCTTTGAATTTAACAGATGTAATTATTGATGCAAGAAATTATTTTGATGCAGGAAAATACCGCTTGGCCAAAAAGGCAATCGATTATATATTCAACAATATTAAAGATAAAGATTTTAAGGTTGAATGTTTTTATTGTACTGTAAATAAAGATTTTTTGAAAACATTGAATTTAGATAATTTGGAAGAACAGCCAAATATTAAGGCAGATTTTTCTGAAAACTTTACTTTGGATAATGTTGTTTCTGTGGTAAAGAAACTTGACCTTTTTGAAGACTTTAGCTGGAAAAATTCAGATGAACTGGAATTTTGTTTCTTTGTGGATCCTATGGATTTCCAAAATCATCCTTTTGAAAATTTTTATAATTACGGTGAAAATATTGAAAAATACAGGC
Source organism: uncultured Treponema sp. (assembly GCA_946631855.1). Taxonomy (GTDB): domain Bacteria; phylum Spirochaetota; class Spirochaetia; order Treponematales; family Treponemataceae; genus Treponema_D. The sequence continues at coordinate 817 of CAMPAL010000176.1, forward strand.
TTTCAAAAAGAGAAGAATTCAAAAATTATTTAGGCCCTGATTTAAATCGCTATGTTTATGGGGATTCTTTAGAAGTAAATTATTTGAATTTGCCAATTGATTTTATTAAAAATCTTTATTCTATTATAAATGACAATGTAAAGATTTACTTTAAGGAAATTGAAAATAACAAAATAGTTTCTTATTACAACCAATATAAAATAAAAGAAAATTATAATGAAGATGAAATATACAGTGAGCCGATTGAATCTGATTTATTATCATCTTTGTTTTACAAGAAAATAAAATTAACTACAGATGCAACATGCATTACTTTACCTTGTTATTTTGAATCAATCGATACTTTGCGCGTTGATAAACTTCCGAAAGAATTAACTGAATCTGAGTGCAAAATTCAATCAATTGTAATTGATAATTACGGTGAAGTTTATAATAACGAAATCTATAAAATTTACAAAGAAGGAAATTATTATTATTTCAAAGGAACTGAATTAAATCTTCAAAATAAAGATTTAAGAAAAGGGCTTTTGATTATTGAAAGGCATATTTTAAATCCTTTGGAAAATATTTATGAAAAGTCTTATTTTACAAATGAGCGTATTTTTGAAAAGAGAAAAATTGCAGATTCAAAAGTTTATAAAAATGATCAAAACTTTATTTTCTATTGGAACTGGGAAACCTTAAAAGAGAGCCATATTAACTACACTTTGAATAATTTAAACTGCGATCTCCCAGTTGCTTTTGCAGATGATTCTATCATTTCGCAGCAAACAAAAATTCCAAAATCTTTGTCAATTTTGAAGGATTTGATAATTTTGGATCTTCCAACTGAAAAAAGAGATGAAAGATATAATTTGATTAAAAGTCTTATAATGGAAAACAAATCTCTTTATTTGGATTCCGAATTAAAACTTTTGAACGCAGCTGCCTTAAACTTAAACAACTTGATTTATACTCAAACTTATGGGGATTTAGGAATACTTTTGAAAGATGAAATTCCTTCATATATTTCTTTTTATTATAAAGATCCTACATCTTTTACTTATTACCCAAAATTTCAAGATACGCTTGATTTTATAGAAAATGGTAAAAAGACTGAATTAAGTATTGAGGATTTGGAAGAAATCTACACAAGACGTAAAATCATTTGGGGTAATGTTGTTTGGGATGCAAACGATGAAAGTAGAACGGTTCGCGTTTTGAGAACAATTTGGGCTGGTTATTTTTCAAACTTTGAAATTTTCTCAAGCAACGATATTATTCCAAGCGAACAAACCTTAATTTCTCTTCCAGGAGAAAATAAAGGAAATAACTTACAAATATTAAATTATAATTATAGTTATAATAGAGGACTTCCTTCTCTTGACTGGGAATTTGCGGTTTCCTCAAACCCTTTGGGAAATAACAATATAATAATTGAGGGCAGTGATGCATTTACTCATAAAACAATGAACAACTCAGAAAAGAAATTGATTTTTAAAGAAAATCAAATGTTTTATCCTTTGGAATTCTTTATTTCTCAAAATATTTCTGATGTAAAAAATCAATTATTCAAATTAAAAACACCTTTTTATATCGAAAAAATTTATAGCGATAAAGATATTTATTTGGAAATTTCAAATCCTATAGAAGTAAAGTTAAATCCAAAAACTGAAAAATATGAGTTTACTTTAGATGGAAAAGATATTGAATTGGATCTTGCGGGTAACCAATTATATACAGAAGAAAGCTTCAAAGAAATTGGTATTTTTGATAAAAGATTAGGCTGGGTTGAAAAATTATTGGAGCTTTATATTTCTTATTTTATTAAAGATGAGTACCTCGACAAGTTTATAAATTACACAAAAGAAAATAATAAATGGGTTGAAAAAGATGACGCAAGAACTTTGACCTTGAAGGATTTTACAAATTTTGCAAATGATTTGGAAAATTATGTTAAAATAAGAAAAGATATAGAAAAAATTATTTCAGGTGACTTTGTTTTCAAAACAGAAGCTGTAAATAGAGGTTATGTTGCAGATAAAAATAAATGGGATGTAAATCCTGAAAATGAAGAGGGCCCTAATAAATGGGAGGGTTTAGTTCCAAATATTTGGGAAGATCTTGATTATTTTGATGAACTCTTTGATCAAAATTTTGGATTGAAACTTTCTCGAGTTTTGGAATATATACTTCAAATCAATAAAATCATGGCCGCAGTAAAAGTTAGAGAAGATGGGTTAGCAGATATTTATTATTTGGTAATTGAAGAAAAGGATGATGCATTCTATTTAAGAGGAGGATGCATTACAGAGGCTTTTACAGCAAACTTAGTTAAATCCCTTACAACTTATACAAGTATTCCTTTGCTTGATTCTGAAAAAGAATATTTTATACAATCTTCTAACTTAAATCAGCATTTCTTGAATACCGGTAAATTTGATGCCAACTTTTTGAATATTGATATAAATTTGATTAATTACCCTGAACATGACAAAAGCTTGAATAAGTACAAGCTTTTGGAAAATGGAAATACTCCTGTTTTTGATTATAAAAAAGGTTATAATGAGGGTGAAAAAGGAAATATCATTGATTTAACTGAAACCAAAAAGAACGATGATGGAGGGGCTGTCACAATTACGCATACAGGTGAAAAAGATTATTTCCACCATATTTGGGAAAATGGTTATATTCATCCGGACGGAAATGAAACAAAAGATTATTTGAATGGTTTGTATGGCAACTCCGCTACCTTAAATGGAAATGAATTAACTATAAAAGATTACACTTATGAAGTTTCAAATGAATATAAATATTTTAAGGAATATCATGATGCACTTGTAACTTTGTCTTTGGTAAAAGATCAAAATTCCCGTGTTCAAAATGAAATTGAAACTCACCGCATTTCAATTGATACAGATTTTGATTTCTTGAGAAAAGGTTATTTGTATTTCTATGATCTTAAAGTTACAAATCAAAGAAGCAGCTATTCTCCTGAAAGAGAAATTCTCTTGATTGACCGTAAACTTACAATTGAGGATTTGAGAGTTGATTCTTATGAAGTTGGTAAAATTACTTTGAAGGATAAATTCGGAGGAACTCAAAAAGTAAAATCAACTGCAGATGAACTTTGGCCAATTTATTCTGAAGAGAAAAAACAGTTAATAAAAGATGATGCGATTAGATTAGGAAAAATGTGGTCAGAGCCAAGTACAAATATCAATTATACCTTCTACAAGAGAAAGTATATTTTTGAGGGTATGATTACAATTGATGATTTGCAAATTATACGCCCTGTTGATACAACAATTATTGAAGAAGGAAAAGGTTTGCAGGATCATGTTTCAGTTGGAGATAAAGTTCAGCTTTTCCTTTTGGACCCTCCTTCAGTTTATGCAAGCCCAAATAACGCATTGACTATAACTGGAGATTCCTCTATTTTAGGACATGGACCTTTCAAAAAGATTTATGAAGATACTATAACTCAACCTGGTTCTTCAAATAAAGAACAAGCAAATACAATTAACAGAGCGATTTTCTCAGGTAAAGGTATCTTATTTACAGTTATTATAAACTTGAAAGATTCTTTAATGGGTGTTTCCAATATTAAAGATAATCACTCAAATGAGGATGTTTTCTTCTTTGAGGATAATGGAGTTATTTACGCAAAGGATAACGAAACAAAGGAAAATTGGCAGTACGCAAGAACAATTCCTTATTTGAAGGATGGATCTTTGGATGAAAATAAAAATATTCAAGCTCCAATTGTAACACAGGTAAATTTAAATTCTGAAAATGCTCTTGAGTTTGAATATGATTCTTCAAAATGGGGAGGAACAGATGATTTAATAAATGAGGGATTGAATTCAAGTCATGCAGATGAAAATTATGAGGATACAAGTGAATCAATTGTAATTGACAAAATTACATTGAATACAGGCTCTTTATATTTCACAAA
>CAMPAL010000177.1 GCA_946631855.1 uncultured Treponema sp.
TGGTTCTGGTATTCAACAAAGTTTGCAAGTGGAAGTACATAACCGATTGCAAAACGATTTGGCCATACAACTACAGAACCAAAATCCAGATGTAAATGTTTTAAATCTACTGAAACCATGTTTAAAGTGTAATTGTTCTGGAAGAAAGTTGCATCATCTGCATATCCGCTTATATCCTGTGGGTACCAGTTCTGATTCATATATTTCTGACTTGGATATTCAAGAGAACCAAAGAGGAATGTAAAGTTTAAGAAAGGAAATAGGTTGGCCTGCATATCAAGGCCAGTAAAAGCTCTTGCTCTGGAATTTAATACCAGGGATGCCCCATTATCCATGCCTGCAATTTCGCGGTCAATTCTTCCAATTCCAATAATTAACTGCTCATTGAAGAAAGAACTTCTGGCTTCTGCTTTCATATTAAGTCCAACAGCAGTCTGCATAGGCCAGCCTAAAAGTCCTGTTGTTGAAAGGTTTGAAAGATAATAAATCTTTGCATCCCATTTGCGGTCATATGAATATGGAAGATATGAAGTATTTATATATTTTGTGATATAACGGTTTCTAACAGCAGTTCCATCACTATGATCTGTATACCAGTCCTGTCCACAGTAGTAAGTTCCCTGATAGTAAAGAGGCATACTTGTTAAATCAAGAAGGGCCATAAATTTCCATGAAAGATATTTTGAAAGATCTCCATTTAAATCAATTTGTGGAATGATTTCATAACCATACTGATTCATCGAATTCTGGGTGTATAAACCGCCAGATGCTTCTGCTGCAAGACTAAAATCATAGTTTAAGGTCACAGGAATTTTTGACTCTTCATCATTCTTAAAATCTAAATGAAATAAATTGTTTTTAATATCAGATTCTTTTGTGTATTTTTCAACATAGGAATAGATTGTGTTTATTTCATTTAAGGATAATTCACTTTCATGATCCCAAATCTGGTTGATTGCATTTAGAATTACTTTCTGGGTGTATGGTTTGTTCACCGGCAGAAAGTCTATCCAGCCTTTTTGTTCAGCGTAATCTAAAAGAATATATACATCATCATTTATATCAACTGTTGCATTTGTCTGTGCAAAAACTGATAGATTAAAGAAAACTAATAAAATTAAAGGTAAAAATATTTTTTTCATTTTTGTTCCATTTATAAATAATTAAAAGAGTGTATATTTTGCAGATAAACTTAATTCAAGTCCATGGACGAAAACACCTTCTTTTGCTTTATTATTGAAAATAAAAATATAAGATAATTCAGTTCCAAATTCAAGTTTTGAGAATAAAGTATAATTGAAATTAGCAGTAATCTGATTTGTATACTGAATTGTTGGAGTTAATGCATTGGTTCTCATAGCCTTTGTTTTTTCTGCATCTTCGCCCTGAAGATACATTGCAGAAGGGTAGTAGGATTCGTAAGTGTTACCACTTATTTCGCGAGTTTTATTGAAAAGTGCAAAAGAGTTTACTCCATGAGCAACAAAAAGATATTTTAAACCAACTTTCATTTTTCCAGGATTATTATATTCTGCTGAAAGAAGGCCTGCTAATGCATCTGGTCCAAACTGGCTTCCCATCCAGCTTCCTATTGTTCCTAAGCCGTAACTTCCAATGCTGTCAATTTGTAATCTCATCAATGAAGCAGAACTTGTTTGTTTTAAGTAGCAGAATGGTGTTGTATAAACTGCTTCAAGGTTAGATTTTAAGAAACCGTTCCAGATTGGGATTGTATATTCTACACCTAACTGGCCGCCTAAAGAGTCTGGAATGGAACGTGAATAATCATCAACCAATTCTACAAGAGACTGAATTTCGTTCTGAGCATAAAGACCATAAATTCTTAAATTAGGACAAGGTGTGATATCAAATGTTAAACCAAAATATGCACAGTAATTATATTCTCCATAGTATTGTTTATAGTTTGAATCAGCCATGTTTGCATATTGAATCCAGCCAGAAAAAGTATGCATAAAGAGTAAAGGATTTAAGAAGCGGAGTTCAAAAGCACTTTTTATTAATGTTCCTTCTACAATGCCCAGTTTTATCCAATTAAAAGGAACAATTTCTGCTGAATGCAGGTAGAAATATCTTTGCTGGTCTACCTGTGCTACATCCATAGTGTATTTTAAGCGTGGAGAATATACATTCAACTGGGCGTAAAAATCTGTCTGAAATGATGAATCATAAATCAAACTGCCTGTAGCAGTGCGTCCAACTTCAAGTCCCTGTCTTCCAACATTAAGACCAATTCCCCAAGTATTAAAAGTTTTACTGACAGAAGCATAACCATTGAATGGCCACATGAAGAATTCTCCACCATTACTTCCTGTAGGAATATTTGTTGCGTAATTATCAGATGTAAGAGCCCAGAAAGGACCTGCCCCTGCGTATGGATCTACACTGATATAAGCAATTTCTCCAAAATCGAGAATAAAAGGGAAGGTTGCTAAAGGCTGTGTATATACTGTACCAACTGAGTTTGTAGTAACATATTTATCACTATCATCTGTATAAGAGGTGGCATATGACCAGTCTACATCTTTATTTGTTTTATAAACACCAACAGGATTTAAAATTGCATTAACTGTAAATTTTGCTCCATTGAAATCGAAAAGAAATTTTTTACGTTCAAAAAAGTTTTCTGTTTTTTCGTAGAGAGCTTTACCATCTTCTGAAAGACTGTCTTTATTAATCTGCTGAAAATTAAGATATAATTCTGCAACTGTTAAAGGAGCGTTGTCCAAAGTTGAAAGTTTCTTTTGTTCAAGGGTGAGACAATATAAAGCATCATAAATCCAGTGACCTGCGGGAATTGCTTCCTGGGCACTGTAAACTTGAGCAGAAATATTTACTGAAATAAAAATTGCAGCAAATAATAATAAAAATCTTTTTTTCATAAATCCCTCTTTATTTTTTTATAAATTATATTTTAGTCCTAATACAAATCTGAAATTTCTTGTTTGTGTATAGTGAATGTAAGCCGGATGAAAAATTTCAGTATAATCAATTTCGGCATTTAGAATCAGAGAATTTGTTACAAAGTAATTTCCCTTGATTCCAATTGTAAAAAATGTTTCGTGTACAATCCAGTCTGAATCTACAAGACTTGAAGCACTTCCGTAAACTGCTTTGTTGTAAGTGTAATTTGTATCTGGAACATTTCTTTGTACAAATAAGTCGAAGTTTCCTTTAGGATAGATAAATTGTAATCCAATTAACTGATTGTTTCCAAAATAACCAGAGCCGGCACCAATAATCTGTCCGTTTTGTGTATATCCTTCTGTAATTTTACCATGCGAATAAAAGCCCATATAGCACCATTGTAACTGGAAATCCTGACTCATTTCGAAAAAGTTAAATTCTGAATAGAATTTGAGGGCATATTTATTTTCTTTTCCAAGTTTGAAGCCTTTGTTTAAGCCGAGTGAAAATATCCATGTATGAAAAGGATTGGCAAAAGCATTCATCCCGCGTGTGTAATCATCAAAACCAACTTCAGCATAAAATTCAAAAATATGGTCTGGGATTAATATATCGAGGTAGAAAGAACCTTTCTGATCCTCTCCAATACCGTCTACATCATTATCATCATAGAAAGGATTTATATATTTCCAGAAATTGTTTCCCCATCTAGTAACACAAACTTTTGTGGCCCCTATTGTTAGATTTTCCCAAAAGGCTGGGGTGAAAGAAATATTGAATCCATTAAAAAGATTTTTATCAATAATTCCATCATTGTTAAAGTATTGGCTTTCAGTTAATTGACCAATCCATATTCTTGATTCAAGTTTTCCTAAATAAAATTTAGTAAAAGGAAAGTATAAATCTGTTTTTCTAAATCCAAAGTCAAGTTTTGGAAAAGTTCCCGCATTGTTACTGGCAATCATTGGATTTAACTGAGCAGGTCCAATCCACATGCTTTGAGTTCCAAATCCTAAAGTAAAGGTATAAAAATTATAACGGATTTCAGAATCGCCCCAGTCATACTGCCAGAAAGCAGAATCTCCATATCTTTGAACCAGGTCTATATTTCCTGTCCAGAAATAACTGTATGGAGAACCGTAAACACCTTCTTTATAAGTGTAGTTTTTATTCTGATTGAAAGTAATCAAAGGCTTAAAAGTGGCCTGAAAACCAAATGCTTCAAGGTATAGGCCAGTTGTAAGACTTGTGTTATATCCGACTCCCTGCCAGAGAGCACCGTCGTTCTGTCCCTGAGGATGATTTGTGTTGTAAGAATTGAACCATTCTGGACCAAATGCTTTAATCTTTATGGATTGATCAAATCCGCTGGTGAAAAAGTTTTCATTTTGAGATTCATCTTCCCACAGAGTATATTTTTTTCCAAGGAAATTACCGGACCATGGGTGTTCAATTTCTTCTTTCAGATTCCAGACAGAATCAGATAAAGTTCTAAATCCTAAAACAGGCCGTTCTGTATAACCTTGAAGAGACAAAAAATCATAATAATCTTCCTCAAGAGATTTTAATTTCTCCTGAGCAAACATTACTGTGGAAAGAGTGATAAATGTAACTAAAAGAAAAAGTCTTTTTTTCATTATTTTGGTTCAAATCTGGTATTTTTTATAAATTTTTCAAGACTCTGCTGCCAGGTTGGAATCTTTAATTTCATTGCTTTTATGATTTTATCTTTTGATAAAACAGAGTAGGCAGGTCTTTCAACTTTTGCCCCATATTCTGCTGTAGTACATGGATTTACTGTACAATCCTGTGTAATG
>CAMPAL010000178.1 GCA_946631855.1 uncultured Treponema sp.
GGAGCAGCAATTCTCCTCGCACTTATAACATCAATTTTTGCAAAAACAAAAAAATCTGCCAAAGTAGCAGAAAAACTCAAAGTCGTAACTACAATCTTCCCGGAATATGACTGGGCAAGAGAAATCATCGGTGACAAGGCATCTAATGTTGAACTCACCCTTCTTCTCGGAAACGGTGTAGACCTTCACTCTTATCAGCCATCAATTCAAGATATCGCAAAAATTTCTACAGCAGATATTTTTGTTTATGTTGGTGGAGAAAGTGACGAATGGGTGGAAGATGCCCTTAAAAATGCAAAAAACAAAGACATAAAAGTTATCAACCTTCTTGAAACACTTGGTGACAAAGTAAAAGCCGAAGAAATTAAAGAAGGAATGCAGGCCGAAGAAGAACATAATCATCACGAAGCAGAAGAAGGCCACCACCATCATCACCATGACAGTGAAGAAGAGGAAACAGAATATGATGAACATGTATGGCTCTCTCTAAAAAATGCAAAAATCTTGTCTGCAGAAATTGCTTCTGCCCTCTGCGAGAAAGATTCTGCTAATGCTTCTTTGTATAAAGCAAATCTTACAGCCTATACATCTAAGCTTGACGCCCTCGATGCAAAATATGCAGAAGCTGTAAAAGCCGCTTCAAAGAAAACACTGCTTTTTGGAGACCGTTTTCCTTTCCGATATCTTGTTGATGATTACGACTTAGACTACTTTGCAGCTTTTGTGGGATGTTCTGCAGAAAGTGAAGCAAGTTTTGAAACAATTGTTTTCCTTGCAAAAAAAGTTGATGCTCTTAGTCTTAATTCTGTTCTTAAAATTGAAAGTGGCAACGGAAAAATTGCTGATACAATCATTCAAAATACAAAGAAAAAGAATGCAAAAGTATTAACAATGGATTCTCTCCAGTCAACCACTTTAAAACAGGCCAAAAATGGAACTTCTTACTTAAAAGTAATGGAAAACAATCTCCAGATTCTTAAGGAAGCCTTAAACTAAAACTCAAGCCGTATACTGCTTTCAAATAAAGGAAGTGGTATACGGTATTTTTCGTCCAGGGCAGGTCCACATGAATGAGAACCTACACCAGCCATTGCAAAATCTAAACAAAGAACATTATATTTACATTTTTCCAGTTCAAAATTATGTCTTTTGCAAGCTAATTCTTCCTGACAATACTGACTTACATTAAAAGAAAATCCCTTCCTCTTAGAAGAAAGAGCTTCCTGACATGCAAAAACAGACAGACTTCCATTTTTACCATAAAGCTTCATATGAGAACAGCCAAAGTGAGAAGAGTTTTCCTGAGGTCTTATGTAATCTTCAAAAAGTTCAGGCACTTTTGCCGAAAAGTTTCCGCAATATGAAGCCTGATGCTTATCAATATAACTTTCATTTGGACCATAACCGTAATAATCAACCTGATTCATTGATTTATTTACAAAGAAACGAAGTCCAAGTCTTGGAAGCATAGTTACCTTGTTGCCGGAAAAATTAAATTTTGTCTTAATAGTAAGACTTCCATTTGCGTCTATTATATAAAGGGCATCAAGATATGCAAAAGGCTCATGAATATTCCATCCAAAAGATTCTTTTACAAAAATAACAGCAGAATTTTCCTTTATACTGCAGGAAGTTTCAAAAACTTTTACAGCATAGTCATTATGATGAGCTCTGTACCAGTCCCCTCTTTCAGGATCATTATCCAGCGGAGCCCTGAAAAAGTTATACTCCAGAGACTTTTCTATAATATTCTTTCCATTCACTTTTATGCTTTCAAAAGTTGCCTTTCTTCTGTCAAAAACAAAAGTTTTATTATCACAGCGGATAGTATAAGAAAGAGCTTTTTCTTCCACCACCGGACATTTTTTCCCAGAAGGAAGCTTGTATTCTTTTTCCTTTAGAGCTTCTTCAGAAAGCTTTATCTGATCAAAACAGACTTCATAACCTTTTTTATAGCTTAAGGAATCATTTTTTGCAGTAAAAATAAAACGTATAAAAGAATCATCCGGAGCAGAAAGAGCCTCAGGGATTTTTACAATAACAGATTCTCCACCTTCTACAGAAAAATCAAAATCTCCACTTGCAAAAGTTCCACCATCATAAGTTATTTCATAGTGACCGTCTAAAATTTTTCCTGCATTTACAAAATCGTACAGATTTGAAAGTTCAAATTCACCTTTTTCTTTACCCATGCAGACTCTTACAGGCCTGTAAACCTGCTTTACTTCTAAAAGGCCAGTATGAGGTCTTCTGTCAGGATAGCACAAACCGTCCATACAGAAGTTTCCGTCATTATGAGCTTCTCCTGAATCTCCACCATAACCGTATTTTACTTTTCCATCCTTTGCTTTTCCTAAAATTACAGCGTGATCACACCATTCCCATACAAGTCCACCGCAAAGCCTGTCGCTTGTCATAAAGAGATTGTGATAATCCTCTAAATCTCCAGGCCCGTTACCCATGGCATGACAATATTCACAAAGAATATAAGGACGATTTTCCTTTTTATCCTCTAAAAAGTCCTGAATTTCTTTTGGAGAAGCATACATTTTTGAAACAAAATCAAGAACATCATCACTGGTATCATCAAGTTTATGAGTACTTTCGTAATGCACAGGACGAGTAGAATCTAAAGATTTTATAAGCAGGGCCCCTTCCCTTAAATTTTCTCCATAGCCGCTTTCATTTCCCAAAGACCAGATGATTACACAAGGGCGGTTAATATCTCTTTTTACAAGAAGCTCTTCGCGGTCAAGAATTGCAGTCTTAAAAAGAGGATCTTTTGCTATAAGGGCAATTCCGTTATAGGCATTTTCAGCAGGCCAGGCAAAAGAATTATAAACAAAAACACAACCATGAGTTTCTAAATCAGCTTCATCTATAACATAAAAACCATAGTGATCACAAAGTTTATAAAACAAAGGAGCATTCGGATAATGAGAAGTTCTGATTGCATTTATGTTATGCTTTTTCATTAGTTCCAGATCCATTCTCATTTTATCTTCACTGGCATAAGAACCTGAATCAGGATATGAATCGTGGCGGTTTACTCCATATATTTTTATATGCTTTCCGTTTACCTTAAAAATGCCCTTTTCAATTTCTACACTTCTAAAGCCCACTTCTTCACCAATGCTTTCATTTTCACATTCAATAATAAGCTTATAAAGATTTGGCTCTTCTGCAGACCAGAGTTTTACTGAATCAATTTTCTCACTAAAGCATTTTCCTTCAGCAACCTCTGCATTAAATAATAATTTCTGACCATCAAATAAAGAAATTTTTACATCCATGCCTTCTGGAGTAAAAGAAAAGTTTCCTTCCGCGTCTGCAAGCACTCTGTAATTTTTCAAAGCCTTTTCAGGTCGCGCAAGAACATAAACATCTCTTATAATTCCTGAATAACGAAACTTATCCTGATCTTCAAGATATGAACCATCACACCATTTTAATACAGCAAGAGTAATCTGATTTTTTCCTTCCTTCAAAAATTCTGTGATGTTAAATTCTGAAGTATGATGACTTACCTGACTATAACCAGCGAACTTTCCGTTTATATAAAGATAAAAACAGGAATCTACTCCTTCAAAACAAAGAATCCTTTCAAGGCCATCTTTTTTATAATCATAATCTCTGTTATAGATTCCTACAGGAATATCATCCGGCATGTAAGGAGGCTGGAAAGGAAATGGATAGGCAATATTCGTATACTGAGGAAGGTCATATTTTCCCTGAAGCTGCCAGTTACCGGGTACAGAAATTTTGTCCTTAAATTTAAGGCTTGTAAAATCATCTTCCAGATCGATTATGCTTTTATAATATGCAAAATTCCACACTCCGTTTAAAAGTTCAAAACGTTCAGATTCTTCCCTTGACAAAAATGGATTTTGCTCAGGAGAAAAAGGAATAAAATAAGCATGATTTTCAAGCGTTCCTTTATGAAGAATTTCTGTATTTTCATGAAAAATCATTTTACTCTTAGGTGAATCTTTTTTACTGATTTGTGATAAATCCATTTTTAGCCTCTTTTATCTTGAATAATGAAGATGTGTAATTGCTCCTGCAAGAGCGTCTGCTGCATGATCTGGTTTTGGAATTTCTTTTAATCCCAGTAAAATCTGCACATATTTTTCTACAAGTTCTTTATCTGCATTTTGACTGCCTGTTACAGCCTGTTTAATTTGGACAGGTCGATACTCTCCAAGTTTTATGCAATTTTGAGTAAGAAGAAGGGTTACAACACCACGAGCCTCACTTACCCCCATTGCCGACGAAACATTTTTTGCAAAATATAAAGTTTCCATTCCTGCTTCAGTTGGTTTGAATTCATTTATAACAGCTGAAAGACGATTATAAATTGTCAGAAGTCTTTCTCCATGCGGAGTATGTGCTTGAGTGGTGATACAACCATAACTTACCATTCGATAACGGCCATTTACAAAATCAACAACTCCGAATCCGGTATTTGCAAGACCTGGATCTATTCCTATTACACGTCGTATTGATTTTGTATTTATTGAAGTAACATTTTCAGAACCGGGAAGAGGTTCAAACTTTTTGCTTTCGTTAATCATTTTAATTGATTATAGACTAAAATCTTTGGTGGATAAATAGAAGAAGGAAAAAAAAATCCGTTCAGTGGTGAACGGATTTCTTAATAAAAAAGTGTTGAGACTGCTATAAAATTGCTTTCGCACTTTTATTTAACGCAGTTTCTATTTACACGCTC
>CAMPAL010000179.1 GCA_946631855.1 uncultured Treponema sp.
AGTTGACTCCGTAAATATAACTTTGAATACACTGACGTACTTTATCGTAAGAAAGATTATCAGCTCTTACAAAAGGTGCAAGATAAGTATCAAAAGAGGAGAAGGCCTGAGCACCAGCCCATTCATTCTGTAAAATTCCAAGGAAGTTTACAATCTGATTTACAAGTGTAGACAGATGAGTGGCTGGTAGAGAGGTGATTTTATCTGGTACTCCACCTAGTCCTTCCTGAATTAACTGGCGTAATGACCATCCTGCACAGTATCCGCTGAACATTGAAAGATCATGGATGTGGAAAGCGGCTGTTTTATGTGCTTCTGCAATTTCTTTTGAGTAAATATTGTTGAGCCAGTAGTTGGCTGTGATAGTTCCTGAGTTGTGTAAAATTAATCCACCAAGAGAAAAGTTTACGTTTGCATTCTCGTTTACACGCCAGTCACTCTGTCCAAGGTAACCATCCATTGTCTGGTTAATATCAAGCATGAGCTTTTTGGTGTCTCGGGTTGCCTCGTGTCTTGCTCTGTAAAGAATATATGCTTTTGCAATTTCTACTTCTTTTGCTTCGATAAGAACTGTTTCTACAATGTCCTGAATTTCTTCAATAGCAGGAATGGAATGAGCTCTGTTTCCTGCCAGCTGTATTCTTAATTTTTCTTCAACAGAATCAGTAAGTTTTGCTGCTCTGTCTGGATCTTTCTGATGTTCGACAGCTTCGATTGCCTTTCCAATTGCAATTTCAATCTTCATTCTGTCATAAGCTGCAATTTCTCCTGAACGTTTTACAACTGATTTTATAAAACCTTTTGTTTCCTGGTCAGAACTAGAGCCTAAGAAGCTTCTCCATTCTGGAAAAATTGATTGATCATTCATTTGACTTTCCCCTTTTTTCGATATTTTTAACTTCTGTAATAAATTCGTCTAAATTTTCAAAATGTCTGTACACTGAGGCAAAGCGGATGTAGGCAACTTTATCAATGGTGTAGAGTTTTTCCAGTACAAGTTCGCCTAAATCGGCAGTAGAAATTTCTCGGGATTCACGACCTTTTTTTACGGCAAGGTCTTCAATGTCGTTGGAAATTTGTTCAATCATGGAAGAGGAAACAGGTCGTTTTTCAAGAGCTCTTGCAATACCTTTTTCAAGTTTTTCTCTTTCAAATGGCTGACGACGCAGGTCTCTTTTTATAACCATAAAAGGTTTTTCATCTATACGTTCATAACTTGTAAATCTGTAACCGCATGCCAGACATTCTCTTCTTCGTCTGATACTTTCCCCGTTTACCATTGTACGAGATTCAAGAACTTTATCGTCCAGGTTACCGCAGTTTGGACAGCGCATTTTTCCCTCTTACCCCAACTTTTTGCTTGCTAGCGTATTTTTTTTATTTATTTACATAATATTACACTAGATATGGGTGGGGCAAGTGAATTTTGGAAAATTTTTAAAAGTATTTTTCTTGACAAAATATTTTTTTATGCATTTCAAAATTGATGGGAAAATTTGCCCCGGCTAATATTGACTATTTTTTAATTTTAGAATTCTTTTTTGTTTTTTTTCCGTCTTTTTTTCCGGATTTGTTTTTTTTGTGTTTTTTGTTTTTTCTTTCACTTGCAATGTAATCAGTTTTTTCAAATGAAATTACTGAATAAATGCAGTAAAGAATGAAAAGAATTACCAGAGAATATGGCAGCCAGTTTCCAAAGCGGGCATAGGTTGTCATTTTATGCTGATATATTGGAATATCAAAAGAGCCGGCAGTTGCTTCAAAAAGAGGAAGGTCTTTTATAATAGCTCCTGAAGGATCTACAACTACTGAATAACCTGCATTTGTAGAACGCAGTAAAGTTGTTCTGTACTCAATAGCTCTGTAAGAGGCAATTACAAAATGCTGGAGTTCACTTGATTTTGTGAGAGACCAGGAATCATCTGTAATATTTACAAAAAGTTCAGCTCCGTTCAGAAACATAGGACGGATGACATCTGTAAAAGCATCATCAAAACAAATTGGCGCTGAAATACGGACTGTAACAGGCATATTTTCAAGAATTTCCTGTTCCCTCAAGGTCTGCCTTAAATCAATATTTTTTACAGCCGGTAATTTATAGTCTTTTGTTGTTTTGCATGGAATATCAAAATACACATACTGGTCACCAGGAGTCCAGCCTGCAGAAATCCCGATTTTTTTACTTAGAAATGAATTAATTGCCGGATATTCGTGGAAAGGAATGGCTTCTGCAAAAGGAACCAGATGATTTTTTCCGTAATAACCCCGGAACTTACCGTTTTCATCAAAAAGTAATGCTGCATTGTTGAATTTCTGTAAATCCCGGTCTTTGATGTAAGAGCCTCCGATTATAAAAGGAGCATTTATTCTTCTGATAAAATCAGCAAGTGAATTATTTGTTGGAATTATAGAATAGTAGCCCTGGGAATCTGGGAAGGGGTATCGTAAACATCCTTCGCTCCATACAACTAAATCAGGCTCTTTGCCTTCCTGGTTAAGAAGTATTTTTTGATTCTGAGTTAAATCCTGTGATTTTAAAATTGAATCTGTATCAGAAGTTTCAAGCCATGGATCACTGTTCTGCTGAACAAAAATTGTTGTAAGAAGTTTTTCAGGCTTTCTGTTTTTGGAAGTCTGATATATTCCGTGAATAAAAACAGGAATCATTAAGGCTAGAAAGAAAATACCTGTAAGGCTGGTGTAGAAAAGTCTGTTATCATCATTTTTATGATTTCTTTCCAGATAATGAAGATAGAATTCTCCTGCGATTGCATTAATTAAAAGAATGATAAAAGTAATGCCATAGGTTCCGGTTATAGATGCCACTTGTCTGATATGAGACCATTTGTACATTGCAGAAGAAACAGTTCCCCATGGATATCCCAAAAATCCAGAAGATTTTACCCATTCATAAATTGTATAAAGGGATGCAAAATAAAGGATTTTAAAAGATGATGTATGATTAAAATCTAAAATAAGGGAATTTTCATTAAGATGATTGTGAATTTTTGCTTCTGCATAAGGGAGATAAAAATAAAGTCCAAAAATTCCACCTATACAGGCAGTTCCAAATGCAGATGCACCTAAGGTAAGTGCTGCAAAATCTTTAAAATTGGCAAGCCAGTAACTAGAAATTAAATGAGTTGTAAGAGCCTGAAGAAATCCACATAAAAAAGCCTGCCTGTAATTTTTAATATGGTTAAAGGTCAGATAATAGGGGATGAATGCAATCAGTGTATAAACAGGAGCTCCGAATAAATGCAATTCATTTGGAATTGCTATGCCAAGGAGGGCGCCTGAAAAAATAGAATAAAAAACTTGTAAAATCAATTCCATTATATTATTATTTTAACAATATACCGTAAAAAAGTTCAAGGTAAAAAACGGAGGGGGACCAATTTATGAAAGCAGTAAATGATGCACACGAATTGGAGTACGAGAGGAAACCCGAAATAGTAGCAAAAGCACCTGGACGGTTTCATCTTCTGGGAGAACATTCCTGGTTCTTCAAAGATAAAACAATGTCTATGGCAGTCGATCTGCCTGTTTATGTTGCGATTTCAAAAAGAGACGATTCCTATCTAAAATTCTACTACAAACAAATCGATGAAAGAAAAAAATCCAGTTTAACAGCTCTAAAGTATAAAAAAGAAGATCGCTGGGCTAATGCGGTAAAAGCAGTGATTTATGGTTTTACTTCAGGTGGTTTTTCTCTTTGCGGTTTAAATATTACGATTTATAGCGAGATTCAGCCTTCTGCTGGTTTTGGTATTACTACCGCTATTAAAGTTGCTACTGCTTACGCTATAAAAAATCTTCTGGAGTTAAACTGTTCTGATGTAGAACTGCTTCAGGTTATTGAAAGAGGAAACAGAAGATTCCTCCAAACTGGTAATTTTATCTCAGATAATTTTTCAACAATGTTTTCAAAAAAAGGTAATCTTTTAATTACAGATCATTTTAAGAATACCTGGGATTACATTCCTTTTAATTTTGAAGATAAAAAAATATTTTTGCTGGATACAAAAGTTCCAAGAATTGATGTGTGGGATCGTGAATCTATTCATGAACCTCAGTACGCACTTTTACTTGGAGATTTACGAGAACGTAAGGCCAATGTTTATGGTGGCTGGCAATATATTGATAATATCACTGATATAAATGAAGAACTTTCAGAAGTAAGTGAAGATGTTAAGCATAAATTGATGGCTATTTTGAATGAACATCATGACTTACTGGAAGCCCGTGATGGTATTGAAAAAGGTGATTTCTTTAAGTTTGCCCGTTCAATCAATCATAGTCATCAGACAATGCAGGAAATGTATAATATTTCATGTCCTGAAATTGACTGGATTTTGAAACGAGTAAAAGAACTTGAACCAAATCTGGATTATGTGAGAAATCCTGTAACTTGTGGGCGTATAACTGGAAAAGGTTTTGGTCGTTGTCTTTATGCAATCATGAGAGACAGTGATGTTGAAACTTTTAAGGAAAGAATTGCAGAGTTTGAAAAGATTTTTGGATTCCATCCTTCAGTTTATGAAGTTTCACCTTCAGACGGGGTAACAATACTAAAAGATTAAAAAAAACTTGAGTGGTGGGAAATGAATATTTTAATTGTAAATGATGATGGTATTCAAAGTGAGGGACTTCAGGTCCTTGCTAAAAGATTATCAGAAGAACACAAGGTTTATGTCCTTGCTCCAGATTCAAATCG
>CAMPAL010000180.1 GCA_946631855.1 uncultured Treponema sp.
CCTGAAGTACACGGAATGAAGTTTCAACAAACGGGTTAATATACTCTACTCGCATTTTATTCTCCTATGTCAAGTTTTGTTTAATCTTTGCTATATGCAACTATTGTATCTACGGTTTTTTCACCAAAATTGAAAGATGCCGGCATTACTTCGTTTTCACCAATGATAGCAACTGCGTTACCTTTCATTTTCTCAAGGAAATCTGATACGACAACTTCCTGAGAATTTTCATCAAGCAAAGAAAGAATATCTCTTGCAAAAATCACATCTACCATAGGAAGGGCATTTGTGTTTTTACAATCATGATACTCAAACATTATGCTATCCTTTATATCCTGGTTAAAAGTATAATCTCCATTTGCTTTTTTTGTCAAATAAGGACTATACCAATCTGAAGAAATATTTGCAGGAACAGACATTAAAGCAGCATTTGATACGCTTAAGAGGTCTATATCCTGTGCATAAATTCTTACTCTTGCATCTGGATACTTTTTCTTTAATACACAAGCTAAAGAATATGTTTCCATTCCTTTTCCACAACCTGGATTCCAGACGATAATCTGTTTTGCACTATTTTCTGGCAGTATTTTCTCAAGTTTTTCAGCATAATCTTTTGTCCACCAGCTGTTTGTGCATGAAGACCAGAATGGTTTAAGGAATTCATCAGCTTCTTCTTTTGTCTGGAGCTGTGGATTTTTAGCATTCTTTAATTTAGCCCATTCATTGTATCTATGTTTTACCCAAGATTCATTAACAGATGAAACATTAAATCCTGCATAATTTTTTAAACTCTCAGAAATAAATTTTAAATCAATATTTTCTGCGGGTGCAGGAGCTGTTTCAGCAGATTTTGAAATACTCTTTGCTAAATCACCAGGAGTTTTCTCCATCGGACCATCTGACATTCTAGGAGCTGACTGAGGCATTCCTACAGAAGGAATTGCCTGAGGTCTTGAAGCCTGAACATTTTTTTCACCAGCTTCGTATGTTTCTTTTGATGAGAAGATTCTTGTTACATCAAGCAAAACGTATAATCTGTTATTACTTTCAACAACACCATCAATATATTTAATATTGATATCACCAAATAAAGGATGTGGAGGCTGAACTGTACTTCTTTGTACTCCAACAACTTTATCAATTTTATCAACAACAAGTCCAAAAATCTGATCATCTACATTAAGAATCAGCATATTTTCGAGCTTATTTTCCTGACGAGGTGGAACTTCAATATTAAAAAACAATCTCAAATCAAGAATTGGGATAATATCACCACGAAGATTATATACACCCAAAACAAATGGCAATGTATTTGGAACATAAGTAAAGCGTCCAGCCTTTGCAATTTCCTTTACATGCATGATATCAATAGCGTAATCTTTTCCCGAAAGAGAAAATGTTACCATCTTGAAATCAATTACTCTTGCGTTTTCCTGGTTTTCACTTTCTACTTTTAATGTTTCAGTTGCTACAGCAGTTTCATTTACAGTTTCCATAAAACACCTTTCCTCTTGCTCAAATTACTGAACAAACTGTTCCTGTTTTTGAGAAAGCAATTCCTGTTTTACGCCTAAATCAAGAAGTTGACTTACATCAATAATCAAAGAAACGGAACCATCACCAAGAATAGAAGCACCTGCAATTCCAGGAGAATTAGTAAACTGATCTTTCAGAGGTTTAATTACAACGTCCTCTTCTCCAATTAGAGCATCGACCATAACACCAATCTTCTTTTCTTGAGAACCAACGATTACGATATAGCACTGATCTGTCTGTTCAGATTCTTTAATACCAAACAAGCGTGACAGTCTCAAAATACTAATAACTTCATTACGAACATTCATAATTTCGTAATTATCAATATGATTAATTTCATTGATATTTATACACTGACTTTCAATTACGTTTGCAATTGGAATAGAGTAAACTTCTTTTCCAACACGAACCAGTAATCCCTGAATAATAGCAAGTGTTAATGGAATCTTGATAACGAATGAAGTACCTTTTCCATGTACTGACTGTACAGAAATAGTTCCCTTCAGGTTTGAAATCATTGTCTTTACAACATCAAGTCCAACACCGCGTCCAGAGATGTTTGAAATTTTATCAGCAGTAGAGAAACCTGGCTGCATAATAAGCTGATATGCATCCTGATCAGAAATAACCTTATCTGGATGAATAAGACCTTTTTCAACAGCCTTTTTCTTAACCTTTTCTACATCAATACCGGCACCATCATCTTTAATTTCAATAACGATCATGTTACCTTCGTTAGATGCTTTCAATAAAACAGTACCAGTTTCTGGTTTACCAGCTGCAGCACGAACTGCAGGAAGTTCAATACCATGGTCAACAGAGTTTCTTACACAGTGCATGATTGGATCAAGAAGATCTTCTACTACAGATTTATCAAGTTCTGTATCCTCACCTTCTATTACCAGATCAATTTTCTTGTTAAGATCACGCTGTAAATCGCGAACAACACGAGGGAAACGGCTGAAAATCTGATTGATAGGAACCATTCGGATTTTCATTACGCCTTCCTGAAGGTCGCTTGCAATTGTACCTAAGTTCTGTGTATAAGAACGGAATTTTCCAGAAATACTCTTTGTTTCAGATTCATAAGTATCAAAAATTGCACTTAAATCGCCATATTCCTGAATAATAGATTTTCTGATTTCTGCAGGAGGAACTCCATCTTTTACCTGTTCAATAAATTCTGGTAATTTATCAAATAATGTATGAAGTTTTTCCTTGAATTCTGTCTCTAAAGACTGGAATCTTGTAAGTTCCGAAGCAGTCTGAATTGAAAGCTGATTGAAAGAAGCCTTTGTAATAACAGCTTCAGATACCAGATTCATAAGGTTATCAATTCGGCGTGAATCAACGCGGAGAATTGAGCCCTGCTGTGCATGAACAGGAGCATCCTTCTTTGGTTCAGCTTTCTTTTCTTCCACCTTTGCAGCAGGTTTTGCTTCTGGCTTGAGAACATTATCATTCAAAATATCTGCAAGAAGAGCTTCCTGAGAAGCATTCATTTCTGCAGCAGGCTGAGCAGCAGGAGCTGGAGTTGCAGCTGGTGCAGGAGTTGAAACAGGAGCAGCAGCTGGTGCCGATGCAGGAGCAGATTTAGAATCTGCAGCAGTTCCTGTTGTATAATCAACTAATTCATGTGCATCTGTAATAAGAGTAACATCACTTAAGAAAGCAACATCTTCTATCTGAGAGCCATCTGCATCAGTTGCAAGGTAATAAAATACTGTTTCAAAAAACTGATCTTCATACAAAGCATCAAAATCTGGAACAGTTTTAAGAACGTTTCCAACTGATTTCAATGCGGCGAAAACCTGAATTCCACCAACAGTATTCATAGGATTGTTTTCATCGAATTTAACTGCAACACACCAGAGTTTCTGGTTACCTTCACAAGTCTGTTTAAGTTCTGTGAAGTCTGCTTCTGTAATTTCTGGAAGAACAATTCCACCAGATGAGGCAGGAGCCTGAGGTGCGGCTGCAACTACAGGTGCAACAGGAGCGGCCTGTACAGGTTTTGCAGGAGCTGGAGAAGCTGCAGTTTTCTTCTTTTTATCATCCTTGCTTGGAATATAATTATGAAGTTTATTTACAATATCATCGATATTTTCTTCGTAAACACTACCATTCTGTCTTGCTTCAAGCATAGCTTTAATAACATCAATAGAATTAAGCAAGAGATCTACAACGTCTTCATCAACCTTTAATCTGTCAGAGCGAATTTCATCTAACACATCTTCAACAGTGTGAGTAAAGTGAGAAAGCTCCATCATTTCAACAGTTGCAGAACCACCTTTCAAGGTATGGGCAGCACGGAAGATTTCATCAATAGCTTCATGATTTGTTGGATCATTTTCTATGACGAGAATATTACTTTCCAGCTGTTCAACCTGCTGTTCTGCTTCCGCAAAGAAGTCTTTTAAAAGTTCTTCGTTATTTGGGTCAAGATAATCACTCATATAGGCATATTATATACCGAAAAATACAGATTTCAAGAGAATAAATATCAAAAATTTTTAAAAAATAACATGTAAAAAATGTCTAAAGAATAAAACAAAAGCTGCCGATAATGATTAAGTGGTGCTTTACGTATTTTTGTTTAGCCCAGGAGTTTTTTATGAACAAAAAAAAGAGTTTTATTGTAGTTTTATTATCCATTTTTATATTTTTTGAGACTCTGTCCGCAACTACTTTCTTTAGTGGTTATGCAGGAGGAAAATTAAACTATAGTGCAAACAGCAGTAGCGAGGCTTACGATCCAGATTTAAAACTCCAGGCTTTCTTCGCAGGTCAATTTAATTTTTCACAAAACTTCTGGAGTCATGTAGAATTTTCTATAGATACAGGAGATTTTATAAGTCAATCATTATTCCATGAAACAGATGCTGTTTTCCAGCTGGATGAACTTTCCTGCATTTTCAGGGGAAACTTTGAAAGTGCATCAAATTACCTTAGTGCTTTTATGGGATATTATGATCCTATTGGTTCTGATGTTTTCTTACAAAGATATTTTAACATAGA
>CAMPAL010000181.1 GCA_946631855.1 uncultured Treponema sp.
TCAAAACGGCGAAGTCAAGGCTTTAAGCGTGAGCGTGCCTTGACTCGACGTATTAATATACAAACAGGCTTTTGAGCCAAGGACTAGAAAATGATTGAAAAAATCTTAACTGTACAAAACAGAGCCGGTATTCATGCTCGTCCGGCAGCAATTATCGCACAGACTTCAAACAAATTTGAAAGCGAAATTACTCTTACCCGTGATGATGCAACTGTTAATGCAAAATCAATTATGGGTGTAATTGCAATGGGAGCTGGCTATAATACTCAGCTTACCTTAAGAGTTGAAGGTTCTGACGAATCTGAAGCAGCTTCTGTGATTGAAGAACTTTTTAACAGTAAATTCGAGGAAGAGTAAAAAATATATTGAGGGGAGGCTCTAATGAAGGGAATAACTGACAGACAAAAGCAGGTTCTTACATTCATTTCAGAATATACAGAAGAAAACTCATATCCACCAACAATAAGAGATATTAGTGAACATTTTGATATAACTCTAAGGGCTGTCCAGGATCATATTACGGCATTGCAGAAAAAAGGATTTTTATCACAAAGTCAGAAAAGAGCCCGTTCTATAAAGGTTCTTTCTGATGTCCGCGATAAAGAACCTGAGCTTTTTTTGGAAAAAGTTCCTTTGCTGGGAAATGTTGCTGCAGGAAAACCTCTCCTTTCAGAAGAAAATCTTGATGGTTATATAAATCTTACAGAACCATTTGTTAGACCTGGAAAAAGCTATTTTGCACTCAGGGTTCGTGGTCAGAGTATGATTAATGCAGGTATTCTTGATGGAGACCTTGCAGTTATTGAACAGTCCTCCACCGCGGTAGACGGGCAAATCATTGTAGCTGTAATAGAAGATGCAATTACTCTTAAACGTTACTACAAAGAGGCAGAAAGAGTCAGATTACAGCCAGAAAATCCCGATTTCCAGGCAATTTATTGTACCGACGTAAGAATTGTTGGTATCCTTTCCAGCATTGTGAGAACCTACTAAATTCATGGCAAAGGGAAATTCTATTTATCTGTTTACAGGTCCGGAACTTGGAGACAGAAATGATGCAGTCGAAAAAGTAAAAACTTCTCATAAAAAACAGTTTGGTACAATTGATGAACATCTTTTCTACCTGATTGAAACTCCCCTTAGTCAGGTTATGACAATTTTACAAAGCGGAACTCTTTTTTCTGATGGAGTTCTGATTGTCTGTAAAAATGCAGAATTAATCAAAAAGAAGGAAGATATTCAGATGATTTCAGACTGGCTGGAAGATGCTGAACCTTCTGCCGTTTTAATCCTTATTTCTGATGAAATTACCGTAGATTCTAAACTTGAAAAATTAATTCCTCCTGCAAATCGAAAAAAATGCTGGGAGATGTTTGATAGTGATAAACTTCCCTGGGTAATGAATTTCTTTTCTAAAAATGGTTATAGAATTCAGCAGAACGCAGCCAGAATGATTCTTGAAATGGTTGAGAATAATAAACAGGCTCTTCAGAATGAATGTTCAAGATTTTTTGTCTGTTTTCCAAAAGACCATGAAATTACCGAGGATGATGTTGAATCGATTCTTACTCATAACAGAGAAGAAAATGTTTTTACTTTGTTTAATCAGATGGCAAATCCTTCTGAAAGTCCGCAGGTAAATCTTGAAAAATCGTTAAATATTTTGCAGAAAATCCGTTTATCTGGTGATAATTCCCCTGTAATGATAATTGCGGGGCTTTCTTCATGCTTTAGGAAACTTGTTCTCTGGCATAAAGAAGGTGAGGGTGCGATTTTTGGAAAGTTACAGCAGAAACAGTATAGAAATGCGGCTAGTGTCTGGTCTTTGGGTCAGGCAACTGCAATACTTGCTATCTTAGCTTCAACAGATATGGAAATTCGTTCTGGCGGCAACTTATTGCAGGATTTGATGCTTCAGAAAATGTTGTACGAAATAATATTAAAGAAAGGTGCTCAGATATCTAGTCCAGATTTATAGAGTTCAAAAGATTTTTCAGGGCAATCAGTTCTTCTTTTGTAAAAGTTGAACCTTTTCCCATTTTTTGATGATCAGGAGCCCAGGTTCTTAAATCATATTTTTCAGGTCGTCCACCCCAGGAAACCAGATTTAATTCCAGATTCCATCCACCTTTTCCTTCAGAAACAGTTCCAAGATTCTTTTTAATTTCGAATGAAAAATCATCAGCCATGTCTGCCTCCAGTTACTAAACTTTAAACAATTTTTTCGTTATTATATTATCGTTGAGAGTATTGAAAATATATAGTACAATTAGATAATTAATCAAAATGTGAGGTAATTATGAAGAAAGTAGTATTATTCCTTCTTTCAATTTTTACTGTTTTGTTTTTAATTTCATGTGGCTCTAAACCTGCGGCAGAAGAAACAAAACCAGCTGCCCCTACAGTTGAAGATGTTGTTGATGTAGTAGAAACAACTGAAATTGATAATACTGACCTGGCAGCTTTTTTAGCAAAAATTAAGAATGCCAGAGATGAAGCAATAGCTGCTGGTGCTGAAGAAAAAGCTCCTGATCAGCTTAGACAAATTGATGATCTTTATGCTTCAATTAAAGATTCTGTAAAATCAGAAGATGCAGATACAATCGTTGCCAGATACAATTTGCTTACTGATTTTATAAAGGCAAAAGATGCAAAATCTGAAATAGATGAAAATGGTTTTGCTGCTTATGCTCAGGGTAATTATGATAAGGGTTCAGAAAGCCTGGCAAAAGTAGAAGAGGCATTTAGTTCATCAGCAGATTTAAATTCTGAAATTTTTGATGCTGCAAAAGATGCTTGTTCAAACTTTAATACAGTTCTTACAGTTGCATACAAACGCCTTGCAAAAGATGAACGTGCTGCTGCTTACGAAGCAAAGAAAGCTGCCGATTCAGTTAGGGCTGGTGTTGCACAGAAAGAAAGATACAATGTAGCTGCGGAAGATTTTAAATCAGCTGATTCTTTGTATTCAATGCAGAGTCCTAAAAAAGCTTTAGAAAAATATACTTCAGCAAAAAATGAGTTCAATGCTCTTTATAAAGAAGTTTCAGAAAAACGTGCTGCTGCTCAGGCCGCTATTGAAGAAGCAAAAAAACGTGTAGCAGAAAGTGCAGAATATGCCGCAGATGCAGATGCTAAAGCTCCTATCAAAGAACCTCTCGAAGGTATCGAAGATGAAGATGCAGTTCTTCTTGATGAAGATAAGTATGAAAATCCTGAAGATGCCGAAGCTGATATTGCAGAAACAATTGAAGATGAATATGTAGAAGATACTGTTGAAAATGGAGAGGAGGAATAATCATGAAAAAGATTTTTTCAGTTTTATTTGTAACAATGTTTACACTTTCTATTTTTGCAGTAAGTTACAAAAATAATACATATCAGAAATTAGCTGATGAATATACAAAAAAAGCAGAACTTGCACTTGATGCCGGTCAGTATGATGATGCTGTAGAATATTCAAAAAAAGCAGAAGAAAATGCTGAATTATCAAGAGCTTACATCGAAATGATGATGGCAAGAAATCAGGCTGAAGATACAATCAAACTTGCAAAAACACAGATTGCTTATGCAGAAAAAATAGATGCTCCAAATATCTATCCAATGGCTTACACCTCTGCAAAGGAAAATCTTGAAAATGCAGAAAGCGCATTTAGTGGAGAAGATTATCCAAAGGCAATTGAATATGCAAAGGCTTCTCTTGCTGCACTGGATGGAATTAAAGAAGTAACACCACTTCCTGAATTCTACATTGTTAAACCATGGGCAGAAACAAAAGACTGTTACTGGAATATTTCTGGTCGTCCATATGTTTATAACAATCCTCTTCTTTGGGAAAACCTTTATCAGGCTAACAAAGCAAATATGCCAAAACCTGAAGATCCAAACCTCATTCACCCTGGTATGAAGATGAAGATTCCTTCACTCACTGGTGAATATCGTTCTGGAACTTATGATCCAAAGAAATCATATGATACATATGGTGAGTAAGATTTAAGCAAAAAAAAGGCGGACTTATAAAGTTCGCCTTTTTTATATCTTGCAATGACAATTGATTTCGCCAGGTTATATCAGAAGTATGTACACGAAAATATTTCATAAAGAAAATTTATCATATGAAATTTAATAATTCAATAAAGGGATTCTTTAATTACTTTTTTTCTACAGATATTTCATCAACAAAATCAAAATCACTGTCAGCTGTAATAAGAGTTAAATCAGCAGCATGACAGGTGGCGGCAATCCAGATATCATTTTCTGGGATAGGTTTTCCTTTTGCTTTTAGTGATGCTTTTATTTTTCCATAACTTTTTGCAACTTCTAAAT
>CAMPAL010000182.1 GCA_946631855.1 uncultured Treponema sp.
TTCAAACTCGCGGCCATCATTAAGTTTAATAGAAATTTTTGTAGCTTTTCCTGCAACGTGGTTATTTGTAAGAACATAGAAAGTATTGTTTGTTTTGCGAACAATAACACCAGATCCCAGACCTTTTGATTCATATTCCCGCTGATTGTTTTTACTGTTTTCATCAGAATCAGGATTTCCAAAGAAAAAATCCCATGGGCTTGAAAATCCACCAAAAGGACTTGTATAAGTTTTTGTTTCAGAAACGTCAACTTCAACTACAGCAGGAAGCATTGTTTCACTTATTGAGCGGAAGGAATTTTGTAAAGCTTGAATGATGCTGATTTCTGTTGACGAAATTGGAGTCTTTTTTGTTGACTGGGCAAATACTGAAGAACCTGCTGCCAGAAAAAGAGCAAGTCCTGCAATTAATTTTGTAAGTTTTTTCATTACCTTTTCTCCTTTGTAATTATTTCGTTTCCTCGTTTTAAAATATAACTACAGAGTGGAAAAAAGGTAACAAAAAAATTTATTTCTTTTTCAAAACAGACTGACCATTGTAATCAAGGTCTGTAAGAACTTCTGTATAATCTTCAAAAACGGCAACTGTATGCTCTTCGTGACAGCTTACTTTTCTATCACAGGTTACAACAGTCCATCCGTCAGAAAGAGTTTCTACATCAGCAGTTCCAAGATTAATCATAGGCTCAATTGCCAGTACCATTCCCGGTTTAATTCTTGGATTTGCACCTCTTGAAGGACAGTTTGGAATACTTGGATCTTCGTGAACATCAAGTCCAACTCCATGACCACAGTAATCGTAAACAACACCGTAACCATGTTTTGTAGCAATTTCATAAACTGCATTTGAAATATCACTGATTCTGTTTCCAACAACACAGGCAGCAATTCCTGCTCTAAGACATTCTTCTGTAACTTCCTGAAGTTTCTTCACCTTTGGATCAACTTTTCCTATCAAAAGGGAATGAGTTGTATCGCTGATATAACCGTCTAAATCAATTCCAACATCAAGACTTACTAAATCGCCTTCTTTGATAATTTTTTTCTTTGAAGGAAGACCATGAATAACCTGTTCATTAACACTGATACAAACAGCACCCGGATAATCTTCTCTCCACCAGGCAGGTTTTCCACCATGTCCGACTATATAATCTGTAAAAAGCTGATCAATCTCTTTTGTACTCATTCCGGCATGAATTTTTGGGATAAGCTCATTAAACATGTCAGCTGTGAGGTGGCATGCTTTTCTAATTCCGTTAATCTGTTCTTCAGTCTTTAAATGAATCATTTTTCACCTCTTTAAGAAAAAATACCACTTTATTTGATTTTATACTATAGTTTCAGTTAGTTTTATATAACAATAAATCAGGCAAGTTTTTGAGATTCTTTAAGGCAGATAGCTGATGTTTCATAATCTCCAAGACGACGGTATTCTTCACTCATTTTTTTAAGAAAGAACGCATCAGCAGATTTTCCAAAGCCTAATTCCAGAGCTCTTTCATAAGCATCAAGTGCAAGTTCATCAGAAATAACTCCGTCAATGTTTTTCTTTAAAATATTGAGGGTAAAATCCATTACTTCAGGGAAGAAAATATAAAAATACTGATAGGAATATTCCATCTGAATTATCTGGTCTAACAGAAGGATTGCATCATAATATTCTCCGCGAATAACCAGTTCTTCTGCAAGAATATAGCCGTAATCCATAAAATCTTCGCGGGTAAACCATTTTTTAAGTTCGAAGTCGGCATGATTTGTCTGCATCCGCTTAAACTCTGCAACAGCTTCATCTTCTTTGTTATGCATCAAAGTGTAAAAGATTAATTTTGCACGACTTTCCTGATCCTGCCGTTCACTCAGCCAGTTATAATAATTAAATTCACCAGAACCATTTTTTTTACGGAAAATATGAGAGATTATAGATTCATCAAAAATACTTCTCTGCCGATTGTCTGAAAGAACCCGGTATGCCTGTACAACCTCATTAAATTCATCTTTATGGCTGACATCACCCGAAGAATCTGGATGGAGAAGTTTAACTTTATTGTGGTAAGCTCTTTTTATTTCTGCAAGAGTTGCATTTTGACGCACACCCAGAACTTTGTAAAAATCTTTCATTTTCTAAAACCGCTTGCGCCTATATTAAAAAATTTTAAACTCATCTGCAATATCTGGTTTTTGAACAATTAAAACAGGGCATTTTGAATTTGCCAGAACTTCACTCTGGTCGGTAGAAAGCACCCTTCTTTTATATCCGTCATTGCTGGCTTCTTTTTCATTTCCACCAAGAATGATTAAATCTGCCTTAAACTCATCGGCGGCCTTAAGGATTTCAGTAAAAACTCCACCATTTCTAAGTTCCGTTTCAACTTTTAATCCTTTTGTACTTGCAAGCATTTCTACGTAATCAAGATAATGTGTTCCATCTTCGGTCAGGCGGGTCTCAAAATCTGTTTTTTCATCAGAAATTAAAAAACGATTCATTGTAAGGTATTTTAAGGTAGCAGTATCGACTACATAAATAAATTTCAGAGCGATATTGTAGGTTCTTGCCATCATGATTGCATACATAGCGGCATGAATTGAGGAACGATGTCCGTTGACAGCAACTATTATTTTCTTAAAAAACGATTTTTGCATGTGCATATTTTAACACCATTTGCTATTTACTGCTATTTTTCTTTTTAAGAGCCTTCAAAACAAATACGTTTTCTCTTTCTCTTTCTTCCAGAACACTTTCGATATATGCTTTGGTTTCTTTTGTCTGAGGAATAATCATTTTATCAAGAGCATTTACACGTCTTTGTGTCCGGCGAACTTCTTCTGCAAGTCTCCAGACAATAGTTCGAATTGAAGCCATTTGAGTAAGGAGCGAAAGGAGGTGGAAAAATTTTTCAATTGTTGCATCCGTATTGGCGTCTGTACCCATAAAAGAATAAAAAAGTTCCTGCTTTGGCATATGAACATCCATTGAAGAAAAGCCCATACCTCCAATAGTTACTTTTTTTTCTGATATATCAAAATCATAATGAATTCCGTGAGAAATTCGCTCAATCTGGTCAGCTCCATCCAGCATCAGCATTTTTTTAAATGCGGGATAAGCCTGGGCAACAACTTCATCAATCTCTTTTTCAAGAAGTTTGACTTTTTCTACCAGATGCATAAGTTCTCTAACCAGGATTTCTCTTTTTTCTTCAAGCAAATCATAACCGTTTGTTGAAACAGCAAGCTGTTCTTTCATTGCGAGAAGATTCGATTTTGTTGGTGCAATATTTAATTTTGCCACTTTAATCCTTCATGTATTTTTCGATTAATTCAGGTTTAATTCTTGTAAGTTCTTCTTTTGGAAGTTCCTTCAAAATTTTCCAGCCTAAATCCAGAGTTTCTTCAATTGTGCGGTCTTCATATTCTCCCTGATTGAAAAACTCCTGTTCAAGACGATTTCCAAAACGAAGATATGAACGATCCAGTGCACTTAATTCTTCTTCACCAATAATGGCAGCAAGATTTCGGATACTTTTTACTTTTGAATATGCCGCAAAAAGCTGAGAAGAAACATTAGCATGATCTTCGCGAGTCATATCTTGACCAATACCATCTTTCATAAGACGAGAAAGAGAAGGCAGTGCTGAAACAGGTGGATAAATTCCCTGCTGGAACAAGTCACGGCCAAGAACAATCTGACCTTCGGTGATATAACCAGTTAAATCTGGAATTGGATGAGAAATATCATCATTAGGCATTGTAAGAATTGGAATCTGGGTGATTGAACCTTTACTGCCTTTTACACGACCTGCACGTTCATAAAGTTCCGCAAGATCCGAATACAAATATCCAGGATAACCTTTACGGCCAGGAACTTCACCACGGGTAGTTGAAATTTCACGCAGGGCTTCGCAGTAGTTTGTCATATCAGTCATTACAACCAGAACATGCATGTCTTTTTCAAAAGCAAGATATTCAGCGGCAGTAAGAGCACAACGCGGTGTAATAATACGTTCGATAGAAGGTGCATCTGCCAGAGACTGGAACATTACTACTTTTGAAAGTACACCAGATTCCTGGAAAGTATCAATAAAGAAACGGGCAACATCATACTTAATACCCATTCCTGCAAAAACCATAACGAACTGTTCATCACTGTTGCGGAGTTTTGCCTGTCTGATAATCTGAGCGGCAAGTTTATTGTGAGAAATACCGTTTCCAGAAAAAATTGGAAGTTTCTGTCCACGAACCAGAGAGTTCATTCCATCGATTGAAG
>CAMPAL010000183.1 GCA_946631855.1 uncultured Treponema sp.
TGCAACACTTGGAAATGCAGATATCATAATTATTGATACAGGTGCTGGAATTGCAAATAACGTACTTCAGTTTGTTGCAGCTGCCGATGAAGTTTTTGTTGTAACAACTCCAGAACCAACAGCAATTACAGATGCTTACGGAATTATCAAAATTATTACTACTGAAATTGTTGATAGAACTGTAAATATTAAACTTATTGTTAACAGAGTTCATTCACCAGATGAAGGTAAAAGAATTTCCGAAAGAATTATAACTATTGTTGGACAGTTCCTTGGTTATAAAATTGAATATCTGGGCTGTATACCGGAAGACTCTCTGGTTCAGGCTTCTGTAATCAGACAAAAACCTTTTATTGTTGTTAATCCTACATCCAAACCGTCAGTCTACTTAAAACATATTGTTGGTAGAATTGAAAAAAATGAACCTGAATATAATGAAGGAGTTACCAGTTTCTTAAAGAAATTCTTAAGTAAAAAGAAGATTTAAGTAAATATTGTTAATATTTTCTATTAATTTTTTACTTTATGGTGTATAATATTTTTGGGTATTTATTAATATGGGAGGAAAAATGAAAGGCATTAAAGTTGCTGGCGTGTTTGCAGGGCTGGGGTTTTTACTGTCTTTTATCTCAGGTTTATTCTCTCATAAATCAATACTATCCATTTTATTAGAAGCTCTTTTGTTCTGTTTGATTTTCGGTGCATTAGGGTTTTTAATTAGTTTTATTTTTAATAAATTTCTTGATGATGGTTCTTCATCAGGATTTTCAGGCGATACTGACATAAGTTCGTCTGCTTCAACAGAAGGTTCTTCCTCTTCTGGAGGTCATCTGGTTGATATCACTATTCAGGATGAAGATCTTGAAACTAGTGAAAGCGGAAACCATTTTGTTGTTGGAGAAAATCATCAGATGTTAAATTCTTCTGATGTAAAAAATAACAGTAGTATAGAACCTTTAGATACTGCTGATAATGGTTTTGTTCCTGTTAGAAAGGCCGAAACTGTAAACAATATTTCGGGAAAAGAGAGTGTTTCTGAAAAAGAATTGCAATCAAGCCCAGAAAATAGCTCATCTCCATCATCAAATGATGTAAATGGGGGAATTGATACTTTGCCAGATATGAATAATCTGGAATTTGGTGAAAGTAATAGTTCATCTTCCTCAGATTCAGATAATTCTGGATTTGAAACAGAATCTGAAACTGTTGCTACTAGCCAGAAGAGGAATTCTAATGAAGTTCCTGAGATAAAAGATGCTGCACTAATGGCAAAAGCAATTAGTTCAGTTTTATCTGATGAAAATTCATTATAAGAGGATAAAAGTACATGCCAATTAATGATGAAAAAGAAGAAGACGATCTTTGGGATGAATTCAAAAAGACAAAATCGCCAGCCTTACGTGAAAAATTTATTAAACAATACATGCCTCTTGTTAAATATGTTGCTGGTAAAGTTAAAGTAGGATTGCCTAAGTCTGTCGAGTTTGATGATCTTGTTGGATATGGTCAGTTTGGTTTACTTGATGCTATAAATAAATACGATACTTCAAAAAATGTTAAATTCAAAACCTATGCAGTAACTCGTATTCGTGGTGCAATTTTTGATGAATTGCGTCAGATTGACTGGGTTCCAAGATCTGTAAGACAGAAATCACGCGAAATTGAAGATGCCATTGCAAATCTTGAATCAAGACTTGGTCGAACTGCAACTGATGAAGAAATTGCAAGTTCATTAAATATGAGTGAAGATGAATACCACAGAACCGTAATGAAGGTTTCAGGAACTTCTGTTCTTTCATTAAATGATGTCTGGTATGCTGGTGATGATAATGACAATATGTCTATCGGAAATAACATTGAATCTCCTTCAAGTATGAACCCTGATATCATAGCTGAAAGGGAAGAAGTAAAAAAAGTTATTGCCCAGGCTATTAATGAATTACCAGAAAAAGAAAAAATGGTAATTGTTCTGTATTATCATGAAGATCTTACATTTAAAGAAATTGGTGAAGTACTTGAAGTCAGTGAATCTCGTATTTCTCAGCTTCATACAAAAGCAAATTTAAGATTAAGAGCAAAACTTACAAATTTAAGAAAAGGAATTATCTAATCAATATAAATGGTAGGCCTAGATAAAATTCGTCAGGACATGAAAGCTCGTCTCCAGATAGATAAAGAGCTTCATTCAGTTGATGTAATTGCAGACTCAATTGATGAAGCCCTTGCTGATGCTGGTGTACAGCTTGATACTAAAGTTTCAAATCTACAATATGAAATAATCGAACGTGGTAGTGATGGTTTTTTGGGACTTGGTAAAAAACCCTGGAAGATAAAGATTTATCAGGATCCTTCTACAATCCAAAAAGTTCAAAAACTTGCCTCTGAAGGTTTGTTCGACGAAGAAGATGAAACAACTGTTGAACAGATTGTTGATAGAGACGGACTCTTCTACGTACGTCATTTCAAATCAGATATTATGCTTAAAGTTCTTTTACCAATTGGAAATGGTAGTGAAGTTCAGTTAAAAGATGTTATGGACGAAATTAAACGTCAGGATACAATTTCTTTTGATGAAGATCAGATTAAAAAATATGTTAAATCTGGTACTGATAATTCCTACTACGTTGTTGGACAATACAAACATATTCCAGCTGGTGATGTAATTATTGGTGTTGATGTTACTAAAGACGAACTTAAAGGCTCAATTATTGTTTCTCCACCATCAATGAGTGGATCTGAAGCATCTGAAGAAATGATTAAGAGAGCATTAATGTCTCAGGGTGTAATTGAACCATGTATTAATCAGGAAAAAATTATAGAATTTGTTGATAATCCTGTTTATAACATTCCTTTTGAAGTTGCCTCAGCTGTTATGCCTGTTGATGGACATGATGCTTATATTTCATATAACTTTGAAACTGATCCTAAGAAATTAAAGGCTAAAGTTTCTGAAACTGGAAATATCAACTACAAAGAGTTAAATCAGATTCAAAACGTTATTGCAGGTCAACCACTGGCTCAAAAAATTCCGGCAGAACGTGGAACTGGTGGAAAAACTCTGTTTGGACGTTATCTTGAAGCAAAGAATGGTAAAGATATTCAGATTCAGCTTGGTCAAAATGTAAGTCTCGATAGAGATGGAGTTACAATCAAAGCTGATATCGATGGTGAAGTAATGCTCATCAACGGAAAAATTTCTGTTGAACCAATTAAGTATCTTGATGCAGTTAATGTTAAGACTGGTGATATTAAGTTCGTTGGAACTGTTGTAATTAAGGGTTCTGTAGAAGAAGGATATAAAGTCGAAGCAACCAATATTGAAGTTAATGGAATTGTTGATAAATCACGACTTGAAGCAACAGGAAATATCATCGTTCGTCAGGGTATTTTTGGTAAGGGTGAAGGTTATATTAAAGCCGGAAAATCACTCTGGGCTAAATTTATTAATGATACCACAGTTGAAGTTGAAGAAAACGTTACAGTTTATGATTCAATCGTAAATAGTAATGTTACAGCTATGAAAAATATTGTTGTAAGGGGAAAGAAAGCCCAGATTATTGGTGGACATCTTCTTGCAACAGAAGAGATTTGTGCTAAAAAGATTGGTTCTCCAGGTGGTGGTACAGAAACTATTCTTGAAGTTGGAATTGATCCTCGTGCTAAAAAACGACTTGAAGAGTTACAGAATCTTCAGGCAAAAGCTACAAAAGAATATGAAAATTGTGATCTTGATATGCAGACTCTTGAACAGCAGAAGAAACTCCGTAAGAAGTTACCTGCTGAAAAAGAGGAAAAACTTAAAGATCTTAAAATACGCTGTAATCAGATAAGTCAGGAACTCGAAGAAATGAGTGATGAAATTGATAAGATTCAGGCTCATTTGAGAGAGTTAAAGGCTATCGGTAAAGTTAAATGTGAAGATACAATTTATTCGGGCGTAAAAATTTATGTTCGAGATGCTTTAGATGAAGTAAAGATGGATGTTAAGAAAGTTACGGTTTTCTATGACGATTCAAGCAAATTGACCAAGCGTGGAGATTACGAACCTCCAGCTTTGGCAGAGGAGCAGCCTGATGGGTATACAGCCGATTGATCTTCAGACAATGTATTCTCAGTTATCTAACGTTTCTAAAACAATGCAAGGAGCCCAGCAG
>CAMPAL010000184.1 GCA_946631855.1 uncultured Treponema sp.
TGTAGCATAGACTGCAAAATTTCCAGCGCTGGAAACTGTCATATCTACAGAATTGTTCATAAGTCCTTCGATTAATTCTGTATCAGAGCCTAGAGTTCCGTCTGAGAAAATGGAGATTTTAATTCTTCCACCAGTGTTCTTTTCTACTTCATCCTTGAATAAGAGTGATGCTACTGCTCTTGGATCTTCCATGTTTGTAGAAAATCCCAGGGAGATAGTCGCCTCTTCTGTGTAGGAAGGTTTATTTTCTTTTATTTTAAATGTTTCATTTTTTTTGTTTTTGTTACAGGCTGTAAAAATCAGGGCTGAACAAATGAGTCCTGCTGAAAGAAGTTTTACTTTATTCATAAACAGATTCCCCCTTGTTTTTCATTTCAGAATTATAAAGTAAATAATTATTTTTACCAGAATTTTTTACAGTGTAAAGTGCTGCATCTGCTTTTTTAAAAAGAGATTTAAAATCGGCAGCATGGTCAGGATAGAGAGAGATTCCAATACTTGGTGTGATTGCTACAGAATCTTTTCCGTTTGTATAGTATTCCACCAGAATTTCACGCATGGTATTTGCTTTCTGTTCAATAATGCCAAGTGCGTCTTTGACTGTATTTTTCAGGCAGAGGAATACACAGAATTCATCACCACCAATTCGACCAATAAAGTCTTTTTCCGAGAATACCAGGGTGATTTTATTTGCAGTATCACAGATGGCCTGGTCTCCGAAAGTATGACCAAGTTTATCATTTACCTGCTTAAAATTATCCAGGTCGATTATGAACATGGCACAAATGGAATTGCTTCCTTTCTGATTGATAAAGTTTGAAACATTTTTTTCAAAACTGATTTTATTCAGAAGGCCGGAAAGAAGGTCTGTCATTGCCATTTGTTTGAGTTCCTGTTCATGAATAACCTGGGTGTTAACATTTACAAGATTACCAATTAGTTTTACAGGCTCATGAGTATTTTCATCATAAGTGATAGAAAGGTTTAATCTGTGCCAGGCGTATTCTTTGTTTATTCCCTGGAGGCGGAACTCGCTTGTAAAACTTGTTTGTCCTTCTTTTATGCTGTTTTTGATGTTATCAATAAGATTGTTTTCGGTTTCGTGGATTTTAGAAGAAATTTTATCAAACTGAGAAATTGGAAGTTCCTTTAAGTTTTCCCCAAGAATATAGTTTGTATTTCCCGTAAACTCAATCACTCTTTTTTCAAAGTTAAATTCAAAGACAATTGTTTTGTTGTTTTCAGAGTTCATTGCATAGCGGGAATTTTCTTTTTCTACTTTAAGTTTTTGCAGGAAGAGAACTGAAATGGTGATGATTACAATCAGGAATACTCCCAGCATGAGTAAAATCTGAAACATGGTTATTAAGGAAATTTTGTTTTGTTCAGAAAGAATAAATTCTGCAGTTACTGTAGAAAGAACATACCAGTTATTAAGTCCAACCGGGGTGTAAAAAGTAATTCTTTTTTCATCACCAATAGAAAATTCAAATGTTCCGGTTTGATTTGATTGAATATCATTATAGATTCGGCTTAATTCCGAAACAGAAAGGGCTTTATTTTCGTTGAAAAAATCAAACCAGTTATCATTTTTGCAGAGGCTGTTTTTACTTTTTGACTGAACAAGTATGGTTCCTGCCTGATCTGAAAGGGTTGTATATCCATAACCATTGAAAGTTTCAACAGAAAAAATTTCATCAAGAATTGAATAAGCGAAAGTTCCTGTAATTACTCCGACAATATTATTTTCCTGATAGATTGGAACTGCCAGGGTAAGAACTTTTTCTCCATTTTCATCTAATGAAAAGGTTGATGAAACCTGAGGATAGCCTTTTATTGCTTTTTTAAAATAGTCTTTAGTTAAAATGTTTCCAGAAGATTTACCGTCATAATTGATTGTCATTCCGCTTGAGTTTGCAACGGCAATTCTTTTAAATTCTCCAACGCCTTTGGTGGACATAATTGTATTTTTTACGGCGTTGTAGTCATTCATGTCTATATCTTTGAAATATCTTGCCTGTGATTCCAGCATGGAAA
This sequence comes from uncultured Treponema sp., assembly GCA_946631855.1. Taxonomy (GTDB): domain Bacteria; phylum Spirochaetota; class Spirochaetia; order Treponematales; family Treponemataceae; genus Treponema_D. Next base: position 2,038 of record CAMPAL010000184.1, read on the forward strand.
GCTGGTCCTGAATTTTTATCTGGAAGGTTCCCGCGTAAAGCAGGGCTGTCTGTTTAAGAAAGTTGTTTGAACTTTCGGATACGATTTTTCTAATTTCGCTGGAGGCATTTAAGAAGCCAAGAAGGGCTGTTAAAAGCATAACGGAAAACATAACCATAGAGAGAATAATTTTTTTTGATCTGAAGAATAATCTACTGTTTGGTTTTCGCATGCCTATTATTTTACTATGCAAAAACTGAAAAAGCGAGATTTTTTTAATCTTTAAAATGCCATACAGGGCAGGCAAGTTTGTTTGAAAATGGTTGAGGCCTGTTAAAATCGGGGAGCCAGCTGGTGTCGTCGGTTAATTCCTGATAGAAAAGATAATCAAAATCAAAAGCTTCAAGTAAGTCCTGAATATCTTCAAATTCCTGCTCGTTGACCAGACGGTCTTCAATAACAGAAAGTGCCTTCTTACGCTTTTCCAGAACTTTTTCCTCTTCGGCAAAAGGGACCGGTGTGTACTGGTTCATAAGTGAAATACAGGCTTTCCCGTCAGCATTTTCTTTAAGCCAGGAAAGGACATCTGCAGTTTCTTCAAATTTTCCAGGAAGAAAAAGATGGCGGATTATAACACCAGAAGTCATTTTATCGCGGTTTTGTCCAGGTTCGGCCCATTCAACAGGTTTTGCATTTTTTGGCTCTGGAATTGATTGTATTTGCAAAGGATTGTTTTCAATCATCCATTTTATGGCTTTTTTTGCTACTTCAGGATAGTCCGGGGCGGCGAAGAGTTTTTCTGAAAGTGGGGAAGAAAGTGTTTTCAAATCGGGAAGCCAGATTGTAACAAGACCTTTTAAGAGTTCCAGCATTTCTACACTTTCGTAGGCAGAAGAATTCCAGCAGAAAGGAATGCTTACTCCGGCATCCTTTGCGGCCCTTATAAACTGAGCAATTTTTGGAATGTGATGACTGCCTGTAACAAGGTTGATGTTTTCAGCTCCTTTATCCTGGAGTTTTAGACAAATCTGGACAAATTCTTCTTCGCTTACAGCTCGACCTAAACCGTCTTGAGAAATCTGATAATTCTGGCAGAAGGCACAGCGTAAAGTACAGCCTGTAAAAAAGATTGTACCGCTTCCTCCAAAAACTGTAACAAGAGGTTCTTCTCCAAAGTGAAGGCCTGCAAAAGCAATTCTTAAATCGGCTGGTTCTTTACAAAAACCTAATTGTCCTTCTTCCCGGTTTACTCCACACTGGCGTGGGCATGCCTGACATTTTTCGTACACTTAGTAAGCTCCGTGAGAAACTAAAATTTTCATTAAATCCTGGAGCAGGTCTACTGGTAAATCTTCTGCTTCATAACCAACGGTGTCTCCAAGTTCCTGCCAGTCTTTGTCGGTGAGTAAATCTTCAAATTCATCACTGTTTTCCATAAAAGCAAGCATGGCGGCCAAGCGGTTTTTATTTTCTTCAGTTGGTTCTTCTTTTTTGTTTGCAGAAGTGAAAATATATTCGTTTTCCCAATATTCAAAAATAGAATTAGCAAGACTTGAAGGACAGCTTGTAGCACGGCAGAAAAGTTTTCTCAAATCTTCATGAATGTGTTCATAATCAGGATTTCCACCATTATTCTGGCGGTCATGTTTTTTTATCTTTTCAATATCACTCAAAAATTTACTTATATCATTCATACCTTAAATATAATGATAAAAGAGGAATTTGTCATTTGAAGTGAGAAATAAACTTCATTTTAATAAAAAATACACCGTGTAAAAAACAGGGGGATGTGGGTCCCAGCGACGGAAAAAAAATCAAGGTATCCCCCGCCTTCCGAGCTTTGCCTAGCTTCGCGGCAAATCTCTGGCGGGAAAAAAGTAAAGCTAAAAAAAGCCGTCGCTTTTTTCTTAACGCTTTGCTATTAAACACGAAAGCATAGCTTTCCACACACCCGCCTTGATTTTCTTTTCCTGCGTCCCGCATCCCCCTGTTTTTAAGGAGTTGTTTGTTTTTTTAATGGAGTTTATTCCCATATTTTTACCACGGAGTATATTCTCTTTTAATGAAGGATAATTCTAC
>CAMPAL010000185.1 GCA_946631855.1 uncultured Treponema sp.
ATGGAGAACTTCCAAAAGGAGTTGCTGCCCATACAGATAATTTTATTTTTCCTTCCGCTGCAATTTATCTTTCACTTAAGGAAGTTGCTCCTGATAAAGCCTTTGAAATTATGAAAAATACAATGAAAGAAAAATCTATGAAAACTGGAGAAAGTCTTGCCAAGATGACAAGAATACCTGGTTTTAAAAAGTTTTTTCTGAAAATGTGGAATTCAGTAAGTCGTAAAATGTTTGGTGAAACAGCTGGTTTTAAGAACATCTTTTATAACTGTCCGAAAGGGGAATTTCGAATGGATATTACCCAGTGCCCATATAACAAATATCTTACAGAGCTTGGCTGCCCGGAACTTACCCAGCTTTTCTGCAATAACGATATTTACACCTACGGAAGCCTTCCAGGCTTAAAGTTTACAAGAACTAAGACTCTTGGTACTGGTGGGGATTGCTGCGATTTCAAGATGGAAATCATCTCGGACAAAAGTGAAACTGCAATTAATTATTCAGGATCAATTATATGATTTTGAAATCTATTACACCTAATATCACTGAAGAATTCTTTGATGGAAGCTCCAATTTTCCCAAAGAGATAGGCGACCTGAAACTGCTTCGAAAGGTATGCCGCGATCAGATTGTCTATTATGACTGGGATTTACGTTTCAAGGATAAAACTTTTGCCAGCCGACCTGATAATTTTGGAAAAGATGAAATTCAGGTAATTTTTAATCTTAATCAGCAGATTGACTGGAAGGTAGATGGACGGGAGGCGGTGAATATGCTTCCTGGAGAAGTCTGTGTTTTCAGAAATAAAAATTATGCCACCTCCATGAATTATGAACCAGATTTGAACTTTCAGTTTAAAAGTCTTCAGATGACAACTGATTTTTTTGAAACTCTTTTATGCCGTTATTTTTCAGATTCACAGATTCAGATGGGGAAGGAACTTTTTTTAACTCATGTAACAAAAACTGCTATAACTCCTGATATGTACAGGGTACTTTCTGAAATTAATGGGGCTGAAAAATATCAGGAGTTTAAAAGTGTTTTTATTGAAGCAAAGATGATAGAACTGCTGGCTCTTGTATTGCATGGAATTTTTTATAATAAAAGTCAGCTGATTGAGAGAGAGAAAAATGCCCCAAATGGACGACAGTCTGATATTTCTCAAATCCAGGCTCTCCACCGCCGTATTCAGTTTAATCCTTCAGATGATTATAAAATCCCTGAACTTGCCAAAAGTCTTTTTATGAGCGAAAGCAAAATGACCCGCCTTTTTCGTTCTTTATACGGTATTTCAATCCACCGTTATATTCAAAATCAGCGGCTTGAAAAAGCAGCCAGTCTTATTTCGGAGAAAAAAATGAATGTTTCAGAAGCGGCTCTTCAATCAGGCTATAATAATATGAGCTGGTTTTCAAAAGAATTTAAAGAAAAATTTGGAGTATCTCCAAAAAGATTTTCTTCATCACAAAAATAAAATCCCGAAAACTGTTAATTTTTTCCTTTTTTTTGGTAGAACTGAGAGAGGAAAAAATATATATTTCCTCTATGGTGTTAGTATAGACTAACGTTATGGAGGAATGTTTTATGATAAAATCTGTTGCTCCGTATATTGGTAAATATAAAAAATATACGGTTATCGCATCTATTCTTACAACGCTTGGAATTATTGCAAACGTTGTTCCTTATTTCTTTCTGTATCAGCTGATTGTTCCGCTCACTAAAGGAGAGCTGCCGGACTTTAAGTTTACAGTCATTCGCGTTGGAGCAATCTTTATCTGCCTTACTCTATATGCAATTCTTTACAGCAGGGGACTTGCTTTTTCGCATATCAGTGCCTATAACACCCTGAAAAATATCCGCATAGCCTTAAAGAACCGGCTCGAAAATCAACCGCTTGGAAATATCAAAGAACTTGGAACCGGTCAGATTAAACGTATTTTTACAGATGATATTGATCAGATTGAACTTCTGCTCGCTCATGCCATCCCTGAAGGTATTGCAAATCTTACAGTTCCTGTCGTTGTTATTCTTGCAATGTTTTTTGTAGACTGGCGCCTCACTCTTTTGACTCTGGCTGTTCTTCCTTTTGGAGCAGTAGGAATGGCTATGATGATGAAAGCTGGTACAGCCCTGATGGGAGATTATTATGAATCTGCTAAAAAGATGAACAACACAATTATTGAATATGTAAACGGAATGGAAGTCATTAAAGTTTTCAACAAGGATGGAGATTCCTTCCGTCGTTTTGGAGAGGCTGTTCGCGGTTACCGTGATTTTACTCTTGCCTGGTATAAGGTCTGCTGGCCTTGGATGGCAGTTTATAACAGTACACTCCCATGTCTGGCACTTTTCACCCTGCCTTTTGGTGGTCTTATGGTTTTGAGCGGAAAACTTGCTTTGAGTCAGCTGGTTCTGGTTTTATGTATGTCTTTTGCAGTAGGGCCAGCAATTTTGCGTGCCCTGAGCTTTGGTGGAAAAATCCCTCAGTTGAATTACAAAATTGCCGAGCTTGAAAAACTGATGAATGGAGAGGCAATAAAACAGGGAAGCCGTGACTTTGAAGGCAAGGATTATGATATTGAATTTAAGGATGTAAAATTCAGCTATAAAGAAAATGAAGTTCTTCATGGTGTAAATCTTACCCTTAAGCAGGGAACAACTACTGCCCTTATCGGAGAGTCTGGAAGCGGTAAGTCCACCCTTGCAAAACTTCTTGTTCACTTTTACGACCTGGACTCTGGCAGTATAAAAATCGGTGGGCAGGATATTACAGATATGTCTATCGAATCGCTTAATAATCAGATTTCTTATGTTGCTCAGGAGCAGTTCCTTTTTAACACCAGTCTTTATGAAAATATTTTGATTGGACGACCTGATGCCACTCGAGAAGAAGTTTTGGATGCCGCCCATCGTGCCCAGTGCGATGAGTTTCTGGCTCGTTTTCCAAAAGGTATTGATACTCTGGCAGGCGACAGCGGAAAACAACTGTCCGGTGGTGAACGTCAGCGTATTTCATTAGCACGTGCAATTTTGAAAAATGCACCGGTTATTGTTTTGGATGAAGCAACTGCCTTTATGGATCCTGAAAACGAAGAAAAGATGAATGCTGCAATTGCAGAAATTGTAAAAGATAAAACTGTAATTGTAATTGCCCACAGACTTTCTTCAATTAAAAATGCAGATAAGATTTGCGTGCTCAAAGCTGGAAATGTGATTGCCCAGGGCAGTCATGAAGAGTTGAGTAAATCTTGTGAAGAGTATCAAAAGTTGTGGAAGGCCTCTACACAGGCCGCAAAATGGAGGATTTTATAATGAAAAATAAATCGATGATTCAAATGATGCACAGACTTGTGAGTTCGTGCGGAAATTATAAGGTTCAGATTCGGGCCGCCTATGTACCGGGATTTTTTAAAGGCATGTTTATGAAGGCCCCTCTTATGGTTAGTTTTCTGATTGTTTCAGGCTTTATGACTGGAAGTATAACCCGCAAGACTTGTCTGATTTCGGGGCTTGTTCTTTTGATCTGTCTTGTAGCTCAGGCAGTTTTACAGAATATTTCTGACCGTTTGCAATCGGCAGCAGGATTTAAAGTTTTTGCAGATAAACGTATGCAGCTGGGAGACCATTTCCGAAAACTCTCAATGGGATATTTTTCTGACGGGAATATCGGTAAGGTGAGCAGTGTTCTTGCAACTGACATGAACTTTATCGAAGAGAACTGTATGATGGTTTTGGAAGATCTTGTGGGCTTTATCATCTCTCAGGGACTTATGATTTGTTTTATGTTCTACCTCAACTGGAGACTGGGACTTGTTTCAATTGCCGGTCTTGCCATAATCATGCTGGTGGGAAACCTGATGACCAGAGTTTCTGTTTCTCATTCAATGGAAAAACAGGTTGCAAGTCAGACTCTTACAAGTGCTGTTCTGGAGTTTGCGGAGGGAATTGGAATTATCAAAACCTTCAATATGCTGGGCGAAAAATATAAGGAAATGAACAAAGCTTTTGAAGAC
>CAMPAL010000186.1 GCA_946631855.1 uncultured Treponema sp.
AGATTTACTTTAATACTCAGGTTTGGGCTGTTATGTCTTCTGCTGCAACTGCAGAACAGGCTAAACTTTGTATGGAAGCAGTAAAAGAAAAGCTTGCAACTCCTTATGGACTTATGCTTTGTGCGCCTCCATTTGTAAAGACTCGTTCAGACCTTATGACATCTGTAGTATTCTTGAAGGGTATTAAGGAAAATGCCGGTATCTTCAATCATACTCAGGGTTGGGGTGTTATTGCAGAAACAATGCTTGGAAACGGAGACCGTGCTTACGAATATTGTAAGGCTTCTATTCCTCCTGCATATAACGATAAAGCAGAAATTCGTCAGAGTGAACCTTATGTTGTAGGACAGACAACTTATTCTGCATATTCAAAACGTCCTGGAAATACAAGAACATCTTGGCTTTCTGGTGCTGCAACCTGGAACTACTACTCAATCACTCAGTACATGCTTGGTATTAAGCCACAGTATGATGGTCTTTTGATTGATCCATGTATTAAACATGACTGGGATGGATTCAGTGTAGAACGCCGCTGGAGAGGAATGAACCTTCAGATTGAAGTAAAGAATCCTCAGCACGTATGCAAAGGTATTGAATATATCGAAATTGATGGAAAACGCCTTGATGCTGCCGTAATTCCAGTAGATATGATTAAAGATGGAACAAAAATAGTAGCTCATATGGGTAAGGATGCTAAATCTGTACCATGTGAACGCGTTTAAGCAGTTTTAGTCTGTTAAAATGAAAAAAAGGTAAGGTTGTGAAACCTTACCTTTTTTTTGTGTAGTTATCCCCATATATGAATCATTGGACCTTGTTTACGCATTTCTGCATATGTTTCGCAGGTCTGTGTGTTTAGTTTTGAAAGGGCAGAAGAGTCTGTGCTTACTGTAGGTTTCCAGTCCGTATTCCAGTCGAGTTTCTTTCCTGTCCCAGTCATCTGATTCTTAATCTTGATGTAACATTCCTGGCCGGTAAAATCTTTTCCCTTTACAGTATAGTCTGCACAGCAGGATTGGGTAATTTTTCCAATGTGAATCTGCTGGTCAAAAGCAGGAGTTTCGACATCTCCTGTAAAATATGGACTTTGAGCATGACCTTTAAAAAACAGTTTTGCAGTCTTCTTCTTTCCTTCCAGTTTTTTTTCGTAGTCAGTCAAAACTACATCAACATTGATAATCTGCTCTTTTTCTTCAAGAAATTTTTTGATGGCGAAGAAGGCATATTTATCCCAGTTTGCAGCTTCAGGGCCCCAGAAACCGTGATTTCCACCATCAATCATTACAAGCTGAAGGTCTTTTGAAGGTGTATTTCCATGGCTTGTAAGATAGGCCTTGTATGCATTTTCTGAATATTCTGGTTTTACAAGATCATCAGCGGTGCCGTGAATTAAAAGTATGCGTCCCTTGTAGTCCTTTATTTCATCATAAACATTCATCTTGTTTACATCTGTAACAAATTGTCTTCCAAGTTTCATTTCTCCGCACATAATTGTTTCAGGCACATTTTCAGGATCGAATTCTGCCAGAATCATTTTTCCTCTTCTCGCATCATCAGGAATACAAAGGGCAGGGTAGAATAAAATTAGATTCTTGATTTTTTCCTGTAAGTCTTTTGCAACAAGAGCAGAAACAAATCCTCCCTGACTGCATCCCACAAGGTTTATATTGTCCTGATCAATGAATGATAAATTGCAGGCAGCATCAATCACCGCCTTTAGGTCCTTTTTTTCTGTAAGGACAGACATATCTGTAGTTTTTCCCTGACTTTTATTTTTTACAGAACCGCCGTTAAAATCATAAGCAATTGAAACAAATCCCATTTCTGCAAACTTTTGAGCGTATTTTTTTGTTCCAAGATAATTTCCCATAAAACCATGGCTTACAATCACAAGCGGATATTTTGAGGTTTTCTTAAATTTTTTTGGATAAATGATAATTCCACCAATTTGAAGGTTTTCTCTCTGGCAGATAAATTTTTTGCACTTCATAAACTAGAAAGCTCCTTATTTTTATATTATCATAAGGAGGAACTTACGTAAGTAGGAGAAATTCTTGAAAAATCACTTATGAGGATTTTTATGAAAAAAGTTTTTTTATTATTGATTGGTCTTTTTTGTGCAGGTTTTTGTTTTGCAGATGAATATGATGATTTAATTGAAATTCTGCATAATTCATCAGGCTATTGTTATAATCCAAAAGAAATGAGCATTGAATATTTTTCATATAAAGGTGATACCTATAAACGGCAACCTTGTAATCTGAATATGAAAGAAAAGACCATTATAATGGCTGGAGGATGGAGTTCTGGTGGGCTTTTGAATAAAAATGTACTTAAACAGGCTTACATGTTTTCTGAATTTAAGTTTTCGGATGGGAAACTTCTTTCTTTTTATTATTATGATAAAAAATACCTTTTTCTTGGTGATAAAAATATTGATCAGATAATTGCCCTTGTTAAGGAAGATTCTGTTAAAAGGTTTTCTCAAGCCTGCGGATCTTATACAGATGAATGGACAGGTCGTATTTATCTTCTTTCAAAAACTTCAGAAGCTTTTAAGCTTACGATTGAATATAATGAGCCGGATCTTCATAAAACAGAAAGCATTCCCCTTGAATTTGTAAATCCTTTTACACTTGAAGGCAATGGCAGAAAGGTAGAACTTTATACATGGAATGAAGGGCAATTTTCAATAACAGATATAAAAACAGATGTCCCTTCACCATATCCGCCTTCTCCTTATGAGGATGATATAAATTATTCGGGTCCTCATGTTTCTACTTTCCGTTATACACCTGTAAAAGACCTTTCTACAGAAGGCGTGATTGAAACAGAGCTTCAGTACAAAAGGTATACTTTTTATGATAAAGGGGCCAATATTGTTTTTTATGACAATAATCTTTTGAGAATATCACAATATTTGAGCAAAGATAATTATAAACTTAAGGAAACGATAGAAGGTTTCAGAGTTTATAAAGATGCGGACGGCTGGAAACACATTGATTCTAATTCTCAGAAATTTCTGATTATTGATGGAGAGTTTTATAACCTTGCATTTAATTATCAGAAAAACTCTTTTAGAGAGGATATAGAGGCTCAGAATAAATGTCTTGTTGATGAAGGAACTAACAGAAATATAAAAGCCGTGCATGCATCATCAACTTTGAAAGATAAGAGTCACCTTTATGCTGCAGAAGAAATTACTGATACTTTTCAGGATTCAGCTGTTTTCCGCTGGAAAAAGAACAATATTCCATGGGTAGAAGGCAAGATTGGTGATGGAATTGATGAATATCTGGATATTGAATTAAATCCATACAATAAAAATATGGGGGTAAGACTCATTCTTGTAAATGGTTATGTAGATCCAATTCGTCCATATCTTTTTAAGCAGAATAACAGGGTAAAAACTTTCTTGGTTGAAACAAATACAGGTTATAGCAAAGACCTTACTTTTAGGGATGAAGTTGAATTTACTTTTGTTGATTTACCTGCCGGAACTACAAGAATTAAACTTACTATAAAAGATGTGTATAAAGGCACAAAATATGATGATACTTGTCTTTCTGCTGCTTATGTAAAATATATCGATTTATCAGAAAGATAAGGAAGTATGATAAAAACTCCCGCAATTTGATGTGCACCCCAAAAGTTGGAGACAATTTTGGAGGTACACTTCAGTTTTGCTTACAGTTTTTTTTTACACTTTTTTCTCCGTTTCATTTCCTAAAATCGCACATCTTGGAAATAACTATAATGGGGTTTTTATTTTCCCCCAAGGAGAAATCATGTCAAATAGTTATTATTTCAAACCAGTAGACCAGCTGACCTTCGCCGATAACTGGATGTTCCAGGCCGTCCTCCGCGACAAAGAAATCTGCACCGAATTCGTCGAACGCCTTTTACACATCAAAATTAAAAACG
>CAMPAL010000187.1 GCA_946631855.1 uncultured Treponema sp.
TTGTTTCTGCATTATTCCCCCCTTAAAACGGCACCTGTTCTTCTTCTGGAACTTTGCTGTGAACCAGGGCACATTTGTATTGAGGATAAATATGTTTTGACAGATGTTCAAAGGCTCTTTCTGCCGATTTTATGTTTTCATCACTATCGATTGCGGGATAAACAAAATATGCCTGATGTCCTGCTTCCAGTTCTTTCCGAACGGCTTCGTAGGCATTCATCTCGTTGCCTTCTTTTACCAGATAAGTTCTTATTTCCTTGCGGCCAAGAGGCATTGTGTGAATTGTTGAAATATCAAGATCACCAAAAACTGTAAGGGCAAGACTCTGAGGAATTGGGGTAGCACTCATCATCAGTAAATTTGGTTCAAAAGCAGAACCTTTGTATAAAATCCTGCCTTTATTGATGATTGATTGACGCTGCATAACTCCAAAACGGTGCTGTTCATCAATAATTGCCAGTCTTAAATCTTTATAAACCACCTGATTTGAGTAGAGGGCATGAGTCCCAATCACAATGTCAATTTCCCCTTCTTTCAGGGCTTTTATAAGCTGATTTCGTCCGGCAGATTTTACATTTCCCGTCAAAAAAGCAACTCTTATTCCGAGTTTTCCTAAAAGGCGGGCAGTTGTTTCTGCGTGTTGACGGGCCAGTATTTCGGTTGGTGCCATAAGAGCACACTGACCTTTCCAGCTGATTACCCTGAGGCAGGCAAAAAGTGAAACTAAAGTTTTTCCAGAACCTACATCGCCCTGAACAAGTCTTGCCATTGTGTAAGGAGGCCTGACAGGTGGTGGAAAGCCTCTGTCCAGATGATTCAAAGTTCTTTCTCTTTCCTGGTAGCTTTTATCTATTTCCTGATCCATTTCAAAGATGACTTTTTTTTGGTCTTCTGTAAGTTTGAACGGAAGCGTTTTGATAAATTCTTTTTGAAGTGGTGAAAGAGAGTCCTGGAAAGCTTCTTCTGTAAGTTCGCTTGTATTTTTTTCTGCCTCTTTCAGAAAGCCTTTTCTGTCGAAGGCTCTTTTTGCGATGATTGACTGAAAGAGAAAAAGTTCTTCATATGCCAGGCTTTTTCTTGCTTTTTCTGCCTGTTCCATATTTGCAGGCTGGTGGATAAGTTTTATGGCATCCTGTTTTGAAAAAAGCTGGTGTTTTTCAATAAGACTTTCTGGAAGTTCATTTTCAATACCAAATGCATACTGTTGAATGGCCTGACTAATTGCTTTGTGAAGAGTTTTCTGAGTAAGGCCTTCTGTAAGGGGGTAGAGGGGCAGAATTCCGCTGTCCAGAGGTTTTAATTCAAGCAGTTCCTTCTGACTTATATCAGCTTTTTCTATGTTCATTTTGGCTGCTTCAAAGGCAGAAGATTGAAGGGTGTTGTATTTTACATAAAATTGACCTGTAACAGTGATGATAGAACCAGGACTTAATGATTTTTCAAGAAAAGCTCTGTTAAAGCAGAGTAGTTCAGCTGCAGCACTTCCGTCTGAAATTTTGATTTTAAGGGTTTTCATGTTTCCATAACCGAACCATTCCTGCCCAATAACTTTTGCAACGGTGTGAACTTTTTTAAACTTTGCAAAATCCTTTAAGCAGACTTTTTGAGAACGATCTTCATAATCTCTTGGAAAATACTGGAGCAGGTCGCCAACTGTAAAGACATTTACTTTAGCAAGTGTTTTTGTGAGCTGGGGGCCTACTCCCGCGATAGAAGAAACTGGTGCTTTAATATCAGAAACTTTCACACAAATCTCTCAAAATTAGAAAGGAATTTTTAAACAAAGCATGCTGAGGGTTCTTATGATTATATTTCCAGAAATCATAATTACCAGCAAAGAAATCCAGGAAATCAAAAGAGCTGTCTGGTAGTTTAAATTTCTTTTGTAAAAGGTTCCTGCAATTTTGTAACAGAACTTATTAAGTAAAATATCAATCTGGTTCCATCCTGAATCAAAAGAAGTTTGTCCACCTTTGATTAAAAGTACAATCCATCGTATAAGCATAAGCAGAAAGAGGATGGTGATTAAAGAACTACAGATGCTCCAGCAGTTTCTCAAAATACTTGCAAGAATTGCTCCAAAAAAGATTCTTCCTGTTGCAAATATTCCGGAAAGAATTGACGAGGCAAGTCCTAAAAGTCCAATTGAAACAATTGGTGAAAAATCAAGTCCACCAAGGTGCAGGAAATTCATGCGGGAGAAAAATCCCATGTATGGCTCTGTGATTTTATAGATAAATCTTCCAAAGGCTGTAAATTTAAGGCCCGGAATCCAGGACATCAAAATATTAAACATACAGAGAAAAGTATAAATGTTCAGTACGGCACTGATTACTGTTAAAATTATTTCTATCATAGCAACCTCATAATAAATTTTTTATTCAGTCCAAACTTCCTTGACAAGAGACATTTCTTTCAAGGCCCTTATAGTTTCCTCTGAAGCTGTTACAGAAATCATACTGTTAGCTTTTACTATGTAAGGACTGTTTCCAATCTTTATATGAAAATATACTGAACAATTACCTGATTTATCAAATAAAAAATCTTTTAATTCGAATAAAGCTGATTCTGAATTGAATTCCGGGTTCAGCATGATGTGTACAGACTGAATAGAATGTTTTTCCAGTTCTTCTGCCGCCTCCATTGAATCTACAATGAAAGATGGTGTGTCACGGCTTGCATCAACTTTACCTTTAAATGCATAAATTCCAGAATCTTCCAGTTTTGGTTTCAGTTCTTCCCAGGTTTTAGGGAAGAATGTTAAATCAATCTGTCCGTCATAATCATTTAGTTTTGCAAAGGCCATCATGGCACCCTTTTTAGTTCTGATTTCGTGGATGCCGTTTATCATACCAAGTGCAACATACTGTTTGCCTGAATCTTTCATCTGCCATGGTTTTAATCCGCTTGCCGCAAGTGCATCTTTTTCTGCCTTACTTTCTGCTGCAATACGGTCAATATTTCCAGCTCGCAGAGTTACTGCTCTTTCAATGGCTTTTTTGTAGGTATCAAGAGGATGTCCGCTGACATAACAACCAATACATTCCTTCTCCATATTAAGAAGTTCCATGTTTGGAAGATTATCGATTATTTTGAACTTAAAATCGGTGAATGTTTTTTCTTCTTCTCCTAAATCTCCAAATAAATCTCCCTGACCTTTCTTTTTGTCTTCAAGTATATTTGAGACAAAATCCAGGGCTGCTTCCATATTTTCAAGCAGGGTAGGACGATTAAGAGTTGTTCCGTCTTTTTCTTTCAGGTGGTCAAAGGCACCGGTTTTAATAAGAACTTCTATTGCTTTTTTATTTACAAGAGTTTTTTCGCGGCCTTCAGGATCTTTTTCTACAAGGGCACCAGTTCTGGTTATAAAGTCTATAAAGTTTTGATAAGGGCCATGTTCTTCTCTTTCTTTTACGATAGCCTGAGCAGCTCCTTCTCCCATGCCTTTAATTCCTTTTAATCCGAATACAATACGGCCATCAACAACATCAAAAATAACATCAGAACGGTTTACATCTGGAGCATCTACAGGAATTCCCATGGAACGGGCTTCTTCTATATAAACAGGAAGTCCATCGGTTGAGGTAATTTCGTTTGTAAGGTTTGCAGCCATAAATTCTGCAGGATAATGAGCCTTGAGCCAGCCTGTGCGGTAGGCAAGAACCGAATAAGCAGCCGCGTGAGACTTGTTAAAACCATATCCCGCAAAAGGAACCATGATATCAAAAATCTCTTCGGCATGTTTTTCTGTATGACCGTTTTTAATGGCTCCATCAACAAAGTCTTTTTTCTTGCTCATCAGAACTTCAGGTTTTTTCTTACCCATGGCACGGCGAAGCATATCGGCACCACCAAGAGAGAAGCCCGCAATAATCTGGGCAACCTTCATAATCTGTTCCTGGT
>CAMPAL010000188.1 GCA_946631855.1 uncultured Treponema sp.
CCATCACCACAACTGGGGGACAGACCTACACTGGTGGAGTAACTACAGGCTCTCAAAACCTTACTTTACTTTCGGGGACAGACACCATTTCCTTCCTAAGTACCCTTACAGGCTCTGGAAACACACTTTCTATCGGAAACACTACTACTGCTTCAAATGTCATTTTCTCTAACACAGTTTCAGGCTTTTCTACACTTTCTGTAGCAGGAACTACTCAGATTAATACATCTTCCATCACCACAACTGGGGGACAGACCTACACTGGTGGAGTAACTACTGGCTCTCAAAACCTTACCTTACTTTCTGGAACAGACACCATTTCTTTCCTCAGTACCCTCACAGGCTCAGGAAACGATTTTTCTGTCGGAAACTCAACTACTGCTTCAAACGTCATTTTCTCCGACGCCGTTGCAGGCTTTTCTACACTTTCTGTAGCAGGAACTACTCAGATTGATACAAATTCAATCACCACAACAGGGGGACAGACCTACACTGGAAATGTAACAACCAGCTCAACAAACACAAATCTCACCGCAACAAACATAAACTCTATCATCAATTTTAAGGCAGATATTTCTTCATCAACAAACAATCTGACCCTTACAGCCGGCACAAGTCTTACAAGCGGAAGTTCTGCAACAATTACTGCAGGAAACATACAGATAAATGGAAATTACGAAAACACCGGTTCTATCACCAGCAATGCAGTTTCAACAACCGTTACAAATAATGTTACAAACACAGGAACTGCTATTTTTACAAACGGAATAATTCTTGCGGGAAATTTCACCGACACATATGGAAACTGGACTGGTTATATCACACTAAATGGTTCAGAAGACCAGAATTTTAATCCAAACACTACAAGCTTATACTCAAATATTTTTATAAATAAAACTGATGGTAAAACTAATTTTACTGACACAGTTTCAATCAACACATTAAGAGACACAAACGCTTACACCGCCGATATAGTCTTCTACAAAAATCTTACAATAGAGACTGATACAAACCTTAACACCAGTGGAAAAATCATATTCACCTCCCACGCTGATTCAACAAACGTTTACAACAGCACTTTCGGAAGCGGTTCTACTTTCAAAGATTTTACCCATACAAACGGACAGACAATTCTAAACGGAAATATTAATGCTGATGAAATCACCCTCGATGAAAGTATTTTACAGAGTGTAACAAATATAAACTGTACAAATCTGACTCTTCAAAATGATCTGACCTCAAGTCTCGATACTTACTATCTTAAACTTTCAGGAAATCTTACAACTTCGGGAACTCATCAAATAACTCCTGATGTGATGATTGATGGTTCATTTATTGGTGGAGGAACAAGCACCTTCAGAAAAAATCTGTATTTCTTCAAAGATTCAAATACTGCATCCACCGCCAGCATAAACAGCCTGACAGTTGATGGAAATCTGATTATTGCAGCAGAACGCAACTTTAACACTGCCGGAACAATCACCACAAAACAGAATTTTGTTTTATATCAGGGACAAATTACAGCCGCCGCCTCATCAATCATACATGCAGACCTGGATATAATTCTTTTAGGGCAGTTCTATTCTATTACTGATACAAGCAGAACCAGCAGCCCCGCAAACACTGATTACATCTACCAGCAGACCAGAACCAACGGAAGCTGCAATTATACCCGCACCGATTTTTCAGCACATAACGATCAGATGCCGGACGGAACATATCTTCCAGACTCTACAGATGGATTTACAGGTCTCTACACCGGAGCCTCAGGATCTGTTCTCCACGCCGGTAAAAACTGGTATGCAAACGGCTTAAAAGATTCTGACTCAAGTCCAAGCCTTGGATTAACTGCTTCCAGCCAATGGTATATCGATATTCCAGATTTAACAGACACCCAGAATCAGACAGGCTTTGCAGAAACTTATTATTCTTTTGTCGACCACAATACAATCCGCTGTCATACACCACCTGCCGGTTCTTCCAGCCCTGACCCAAGCGGAACTTACTCACGCATGCCTGCTTACGACTGTTCTTACCAGGCTGATTCAAACGGTGATGCACTTACAGATATAAACTGGCTTTTTACAGATTTACTGATTACTCAGGCCTGGACCGAACGTGATAACTCAATCTATCTTACATTTAACAGAGCTATCCGAAACACCAGCAATGAACTTAAAAATGCAATTTCAAGATTCTCAAACAGCAGTACAACTTACCAGGGCTTCTACACCACCCCAGATTGTACAACAGCCATACCAGACAACCAGAACCTGGTGGAAGATTCTGCCAGCGGCAATTTAGTCTGGGTTTATTTAAAAGCAGCCGATTCAACAAGCTGGAATACTGATGCAACCGGAACAAGTGCAGGAAATTCAGCCAGCACAAACAGATATGGAATCCACCAGAATGTAATTCCATACATTAAAGTTTCAGAAAACAATTCTTACCCAATTACAGATATCTGGGGTAAACGACTCGCATATTATGATGGAACAAGTCCTTTTGAAAATGTAACAGACCACACAGGTCCAGTTCTTTATTCAGTCAGAACAGGACAGGAATTCCACAATTCATACAATTCTTCAACAGGAGAAAGCAGTCAGCCATCTTATGATTCTCATAACTTCCTTGAATTCCGCTATTCCGAAGCAGTAAACTTTGGTTCAACCACAGCAGGAACAAGCACACCACTCCAGAATGTTTTTGATAATAATGATATTACCTCTGCAATCTGGCTTCCTGCCGCCGCTTCTACAAGTGCAGACAATACTGTAAATATCAGAGTACGCGATTCATTTGGTGCACTTACAAACTCAATCACCCAGTCAGGAAATCTGACACTGGCAGGTCTTGCAACAATTGAAAATGGAAAACTCCACACCGCAAGTCAGGGCAGCGATAACAAATACGTAAATGCCCTCTACAGACAGGATGCCTTCTCAATCAGACTTTCTCTTGCAGGTTATACAGAAGGAACTGCCACCGATCAGTACAGTAATATCTACAAAAAATGGATTGGCTATATTGAAAGTGCCATTCAACCATCAGGACTTGTAGGTCTTGTTGCAGATACCAATAACCTGATTACAGACTGTGCCCTCGATTCAGATGGGGTCACACCTCTCTACAATCCACAAATCCGCTATGCTGATGATGCCACTGTCACACCAAGTGTAAATATCATCTACTCAAATGGAAATCAGTACGACAACAGCGGAAATTATGGAAACTGGGACCTTTCTGAACCAGTATTTGCAACCTTACGTCTCGATTCAACATCAGACTGGGCAGAATCACAGTATTTTGAAGCTGTTGGTACAAACTCTGGTTCAGGTTCAACTCTGGATAAAATTGAATTCCACATTTTTGATAATACCCCAGCATATTCCAGCAGCGACCCTGCAATCTGGCTTTCAGAAAAAGGATGGGTAACAAACACAGCAGGTTCAACCACCCTGTATGATGCAAGTTACTCTTACTGTGCAGATATCACAGGAGGTTCAAAACAATTCGATTCAGACTCAAGCCAGAGATCTTCAGGCGGAATACGTTACTCCACCCTGGAAACTTCTTCTACAGGTTTTAAATATTCAAGCGGACAAGGTTCTTCTGTTGTTCCATCCACAAATTTCGTCTCTGGAATAAACGGAATTTACACAGGTGCAAAAGCCTCTCTCTTCGTTGGTTCTTCCACCACCAGACGTTCGCCTACCGACCCGGACGGTCTTTACTTTGGTCTTGGACTTTCCGACACAAATTTCCCTGTAAGCCAGTCCTTCACCGTTTCTTATGATGAAGATTCTGCCTACATAACAGACCTGGCAGGCAACAGATTACG
>CAMPAL010000189.1 GCA_946631855.1 uncultured Treponema sp.
CCAGTCCAGCTTCAGGCCTGAATTGTGGTAAAGAAAAAACGAAGATAAAATAAATGTGTCATTGGCGCGTGGTCCCTGAGCTCAGTCGGAGCATCGAAGGGCGAACACGACAATCATATAACCGCACATACTCATAATTCTAAGTTAGTTACTGGATAAATGCTTCTGTGCAGTAGGCTTTACGATTTTAATATAATAAATTTGCCATCAAAAGACAATAAAGTAATAGGTACAATCAGTTTATCCATAAATCAATTGTGCAGACAAAAACTGCACAATTTGGAATATCAAAAGGGACAGACCTCAACTTTGTTCTGCAGAAGCTCTTGTCCGCTGGATTCATCCTGAACTTGGTTTTGTATGTCCCGATCTTTCCTACACCGAAGATTCAAAACATATTATTGATGTTGTAGAAAATCTGCGTGCACTTAGTCACAAAATAACTGTCGAAGAAGCTATAAATCACTCTGGTAAATTCTAACTCTTGCAAATGTATAACACAATGTTATAATTTAATAATACGTTTTCAAGTTTTTACTGAAACGTAAAAATAAATTTAAAATACGAGATGTAAAAACGTACATGTCGTGAGGAGTTATCATTATGATGCAGTTTTTTGGTGCCATCATGCAAACATTTCGTGGTGGATCAATCTGGGGTGACTGGTGGCAGCCAGTAGTTACTATTATTGCAATTGTAGCAGGAATTATTGGCTACATTTACTTAAGAAAGTATCTTAATTTGCATTCACCTCTTAAAACTGAGTATTCAATACAGTGGGCACTTGAAGGTGTTGTTCTCCACAGAATTACATTGCTCATTCTTATTCGTGATGCACTTATTCACATTTTAGGTGTTCTGTACATGATTTGTACAGTTTATGTTGTTCTTAATTCATTCAGTGCATTTGCTTACTGTGGACAAGGATACCTTGAAGTAACAACAATCATCGAAGGTTTCTTAGGACAGTTAATCCTTCTTCCAATTGCTCTTCGTTTAGTTTATGAAGTTCTTTATTTAATCATCTTCAAGCTCGGTAAGTACATTATTAAATTTATCGTTTGGGTAGCTAAAGGAATCTGGTTTGTAATTTGTAAATTTGCAAAACTTGTATACTTAACAGTACAGGCTGCTTACCGCTTCTGTGTATGGTTCAATACAAAGTTCGTTTGGGAAGCAATTCGCTACACATTCGGTTTACCTGTTACATTCTTCAAGTGGCTTACAGCTTTACTTGAAAAACAGATTACACGCCGTGAATTAGAAACAGAAGATTTGAAAAAAGCACACAATGCCTAAAATCAACTTTTCTTAAACAGAAGGGGTGTCTAATAAGCAAAACTTATTGGACACCCCTCTTTTTTTTTATATAATATACTTCAAAAGTCAGAGGATGATTTATGGCTTCTAAAACATTTAAACGAAATGATTATATTTCATGGGATGAATATTTCATGGGAGTAGCACATCTTGCAAGTTTTCGGTCAAAAGATCCAAATTCACAAGTCGGTGCCTGCATTGTCGATAAACACAATAAAATCCTTTCTATGGGCTACAATGGGTTTCCAAGAGGTTGTTCAGATGATGATTTCCCATGGGCTCGCGAAGGTGACCCTTTAGAAACAAAATATGCATACGTAACACATAGTGAACTGAATGCCATTCTGAACTATCAGGGCGGTTCTCTTGAAGGCTGTAAAATGTATGTAACCTTATTCCCATGCAATGAATGTGCAAAGGCAATAATTCAATCTGGAATAAAAACTATTGTTTACGCTCAAAATAAGTATGATGGAACCCCTTCTGTTGAAGCATCAAAAAAACTTCTTAATGCAGCAGGCGTAAGATATTATCAATATCAACCAACAGGCAAAAAAATTGAAATCAACGTTTAACTTCTCAGTTTTTCCACCACACAAGTTTCATCCTGTAAAAATCTTTATTCTCCTCCTTCCAATTCTTTTTATAAGTTGTAAATCAAATTCATTTATTGAAAAAAAAGATTTACCACTTGAGTATCCTTACATCATTCAGGATCACCCGGATTTTTCTGACATTGAAAAACCTTACGATTATTTTTTCATCCGTCTCTACAATGCTAAATACAAAAATCCGCTTTACATAGCTAACATTCTTCAATTTGGGATTCAAGCCACAGAAGTAAATGATATTTCCGTAAGTCATGCTGCTTTCAATTTTTCTTTAAATGATGATTTCTGGGGACTTTCTCTAAATGGTGGAAACGATAACCTTGCCCAGGAAACCTGT
The DNA here is from genome assembly GCA_946631855.1 of uncultured Treponema sp. Taxonomy (GTDB): domain Bacteria; phylum Spirochaetota; class Spirochaetia; order Treponematales; family Treponemataceae; genus Treponema_D. The sequence goes on from CAMPAL010000189.1 coordinate 2,269, forward strand.
ACTGATACTTCCACAAACGGATATATGAGCAATGTTGATCCTGACAAAGCAGAACAAATTACATATGCAATCAGACTTTCCAAAGAAGAATATACAAATCTTAAAAACTTCCTGAATGAATATATAAATAAATCCGAAATCCGATACGACCCTTTCATCAACTTTTCAATTGCAGGATTTAGTATCCGGCGAAAATTTTTCACACCAAGAAACATGCAGCTTTTTGGAAATGTAACTTATCTAAACGAACCTAAAAAAGACCGACAGGAATTTGATCCTGAATATACAAAAAATGATTTTGTTTGTTCCACATTTATTGCTTATGCACTGAACAAAAATGTTGCCAGTATCAATCAATATTTTAATGAACACAACATCAATTATCGTTTTGTAAATGTCAGCGATATTCCAGAAATTCCAGGCGTTGTAAAACTCTTTAATTCAACCTGGAGTGAATATTTAAATTCTGCCAATGCCTTTGTCGAAGAAAATCCTGAGTTTAAAAAATATCTTAAACAATAATTCCTCCGCTAAAGATTTAACTGAAAAAAATCTTTATATCTTTTTTAACTATTATCTGTTAAAATCTACTAACAAAAGATTCAAAAAAATATCGGGAGAAATATTATGGCAATGAGATTAGTAACTCGTTCTGATTTTGACGGTCTTGCTTGCGGCGCCCTTTTACTTGAAGCAGGAATTATAGACCACTGGAAATTTGCACATCCAAAAGATTTGCAGGATGGTTTAGTTCCTGTTGATGAAAATGACTGTTTAGCAAATGTTCCTTTTGTACCTGGTTGTGGACTCTGGTTCGATCACCACTCTTCAGAATTTGAACGCCAGGAACTTAAAGGCAAATATAAAGGTGAAAGTCGAATCACTCCATCTTGTGCAAGAATCATTTATGAATACTACGGTGGTAAAGAAAAGTTTCCAAACTTTGATGATATCATGATTGCGGTTGATAAAGTTGACTCAGGTAATCTTACTATCGATGAAATACAAAACCCTCAGGGCTGGATTTTAATTGGATTTTTGATGGATCCTAGAACTGGTCTTGGACGCTGGCGAGAATTTACTGTTCCAAATTATGCATTAATGGAAAAGCTGATGGTTGCCTGCAAAGACAAAACAACAACAGAAATTTTGAACATGCCTGATGTAAAAGAAAGAATTGAAGTTTACATGGAACAGACAGAAAAATTCAAAAAAATGGTGAAAGAACATACTACAACTGAAGGTAACTTAATTATTTCAGATTTACGTGGTGTAGATCCTATTTATACAGGTAACCGCTTTATGATTTACAGTATGTACCCAGAACAGAATATTTCTGCATGGATTGTAAGTGGACGCGGTGGCCAAGGTTGTTCAGCTGCTGTTGGATACAGTATCTTAAACAAAACTTCAAAAGTAAATGTTGGCAGCCTGATGCTTAAATACGGCGGTGGTGGACATGAAAAAGTTGGAACCTGTCAGTTTACCAATGAAAACATGGAAACCGATCTTCCAAAAATGTTAGACGAACTAAAGAATTTGGCTAACCAATAAAAATTTGCTACAAT
>CAMPAL010000190.1 GCA_946631855.1 uncultured Treponema sp.
TTGGAAAGAATTTCCAGTCAGGAGTTTTAATTAATGGATTGCAGGCATTTTCGGCAAATGCATTTGATGAGGCCATAAAATTTTCTACAATCGTTCCTGATACAGAAGATAAAAACCTACGTTCAAATCAGAATAAGTTTTTTGCGGAATATTCTGATGATGTAAATAGCATGAAGAAGGAAAGTAATATAGATGCAATTAAAGACATTATAGACAGTCACTCAGAAAATTTTCAGGAGTTTATTATTGAGAGTAATAAGAAGAAACTGATTGCAAGACTTAATGATTCTTATGAGAAAATATCAAACTTGAAAAACGACTCAGTTAAATTTGGAGGAAAATTTATTGATGCGTATAACGAAATAAAAACAACTGTTTCAAATGCTGAAAGTGATTTTGTATCATTTATGCGTCGCGGCTATGTGGAAAATGCAGTTACTGAGGTAATGAGTGAAGAGCTCGAAAAATTATATAAGAAAATTGAGGAGAAGAAAGGAAAATTAAAAACGAGAGATTATGAAAATTATTTTGAAGGGAGAAAGAAAGATATTGAAACTGGTATTCAAAATCAATTAAAAAAAGATTACGAAGAAGCAGTTAAAGGGTTCTCTGATGCTGTAGAGGAAGCAAAAAATAGGTTTGGAAAGGACATAGCAAATCTTGCAAAGTATTCTTCCGTTAATTTTCCTGAAATGCAAAATATGGATTTTGAAAAAATTTCAATGCAAATGAATTTTTCTGTAAATGATTTTATGGGAGGTTTGTTTAAAGTTGGGTCTCTTGCTCTTTCTGGTGCCGGTTTGGGTTCATTAATTCTTCCTGGATTGGGAACTGTAATAGGAGCAGTGGTTGGTGCGCTTGTTGGTGTAATTTTTGATATTGTGGAATTTCTTTTATCTGAATCCAAGCGGATTGCTAAAGCAAAATCAAAAGCGAAAGAACTTATTGATGAAGTTTCCTATAATTTAATAGGTGAGTTGAAAAATACTGTTCAGTCTAAAGAGGTTTCTGAAAGTATAAATGAAGTATCATCCAAAATTCAATCCTATTGTGATACAGAAATTGAAAAATTTGAATTATTGGAAAAGAATTTAAATAAGTTGGTAAAATTTATTAGCAATAAAAGAACAAAACTTAAGGAGATGAAATATGGAACACTTTAGTTCTTACAAGATTGAAAAAACACGTCTGTTGGAAAAAATTAATGTAATTAAAGACAATTTGTCTAAGTTGCAGGATATGGAATTTGACTGCTCTGAGGCTTTTAAAAAACTGGATGAAACAGTTGCATCATTAAATGATGAGGTGATTTCCATTGTGCTTGTTGGTTCCTTTTCTGATGGAAAAACAAGTGTAATAGCAGGCTGGCTCGGAGAGAAGACTGATTCAATGAAAATTGATAGTGATGAGTCTTCTGATCAACTGGAAATCTACAAGCCTTCTAATCTCCCTGAGAAATGTGAGATTGTAGATACACCCGGTCTGTTTGGCAGCAAAGAAAAAGAAGCTGATAATGGAGATCCGATTAAACTCTCTGATGTTACAAAAAAATATATAGACCAGGCTAACATCATTCTTTATGTTGTGGATGCAAAGAACCCTATAAAAGATAGCCATAAAGAAACTGTTCGCTGGATAATGCAGGATTTACATAAAATTGAGACAACAATCTTTGTAATCAATAAAATGGATTCGGTTTCTGATATTACAGATGATGAAGATTTTAGAAAGGTTGCAAAAATAAAAGAGGAAACCCTTCGTGAGAAAGTAAAGGAGATAGCTAATCTTTCACAAGAAGAAGCTTCAAAATTAAAAATTGTATGCGTTACTTCCAATCCAAATGAAAAGGGTTTTGACTACTGGAGTAATAACCGTAGTGTGTATGAAGAACGTTCCAGAATAAACAATTTGGAAACTATTACAAATGATGTTCTTAAAAATACATCCTCAGCTGATTTGATTGCAAAGACTGGATGTGATGTGCTTGAAAGAATTGTTCGTGAAAATACAGAAATGATTGAAAATCAAATTGAGACTATAACGAATGATGTTGTCCCTGAGATAGAAGAAACACTTCGAAGAAAAACAAAAGATTTTGAGTCAACAAAGAAACAAATTCTTAGCAAACGGGCAAGTTATGTACGTGAGTTGCGTGGATATGAAAAAAAATTAAAGGCAGAACTTAAAGGAACTACTTTTGAGTCGATTAATGATTTCATAAATGATGAAATTGGTGTGTCTGGGAACCAGCTCGGCTACAGAATTCAAGAAGAAATTACTTTGATTTCTCAATCGTATTTTGATGAAGCAACACAGAAAGTACAAAATTTATATAAAAATTTTGAAACTCAAGATGTTAAGCAGAATGAAGTTCTTGATAGTGCATTAAAAAAAGGAGGCGAAAGCCTTTCTGTTACATTAAAGGCTGCTGGAAAAATTCCAGTTTCGCAGATGAAAAACATGATTGTAGCTGGTCGTGATGTATTGGAAAAAGTCTTTAGCACAACTATTAAATTCAAGCCTTGGGGAATTACAAAACTTGCTCAAGGTCTAACAAAAACATTGCCTGTTGTTGGTGCCATTCTTGATGTAACTATGAATACTATTGATTTAGCAAAGAAAAATGCTGAAAAAAACAAATTTGAGAAGACAAAAAAAGAAATTGAAGATTATATCAATGAATATTTCAAAGTGCTGTGTGATGATGCAATGGATACGGAAAAATATCTTGAGATGTTTGCCCCTCAATTAAAAGATATGGAGAAAAATCTTTTATTGCAAAGAGATATTTTGGAAAAACAAAAATTGAAGAGAGAGCAGTTTATCAAATGGAAACAGGAGGCTGTGGATGTTGATTTTGTCGTAAGTTAAACATAAAAAAAATAGCCTGCCAAGCTATGCTTTTTGGTAAAACTTTTATTACAATTATGTATAACAAATGGCAAGCAAAAAGGAGGTATTTATGTTTCCGCCGACAAACAACTTTGTTCCTCCGCAGCCTGGCTCTTCTGTTCCATGCATCTGTTCTAAGTGTGGGGAACATTTTTCTGTCAGGGTGGGGAGGCTTGGTTTCTTTTTCAGAAGGCTTGTGAAGTGTCCCAAGTGCGGTAGTATGAGATTCTTTCCACTTGTCCGCTGGTAGGATGATGGGTAGCAAAATGACTTTGGTCGTTAGTTTTGCCTGTCTTTTGTTTTAGCTGTGTTTGAGAATGAGAATAGCAGGAGGAATGTTATGGAGAAAAGTTTGCATCAAGAGGCAATAATTGGGTATGTTCAGTTTATGCGCAGTGTTGTTAACTTGAAAGACAATCCTGAGGATGAAACGACAAAACAAATGTTTGAAAGTTTTTGCCAGCGCTATGATGAGCTTAGAGGTACCCCTGGAATTGAAAGCAAGACAGTAAGCATTCTGAATAATGACCATTGTGAAGTCTACTATATTGATGAGCCTCAGCTTTGTGCATTTATTCACATAGTGCTTGAAGAAAAAGCGGGGAAAAAATTTTCTAAATCTTTTGGTGAGTATACTAAAGATGATTTTATGGAAATAAAGAAAGTATTAAAAAGTGTTTGGTACGCACATGATCCAGACAACCCGGAAGACTTTGTTTATCTGGAAGATGAAGAAAACACGGTAGATGCACAAACCAAAACAGAAAATCAGAAAATTCGTAATAAAATACTGGCGAATAGAACTGCTGGAACACAAAAATTATTTGATGTAACCAAGTATACCTTTCAAGAGGAAGAAAGGCAAATGGTTTTCAAAGAAATGAAAAGAGAGGATAA
>CAMPAL010000191.1 GCA_946631855.1 uncultured Treponema sp.
TCAGCACCAAACTTGTTGATAGCTTCTACTGGATCGGTGTAATTTCTTAAAGATTTAGACATTTTACGTCCATCTTCAGCAAGTACAATTCCGTTTACAATACAATTCTTGAATGCAGGCTTATCAAAAAGCTGGGCAGCAAGAACTGTAAGGGTGTAGAACCATCCGCGAGTCTGATCAAGTCCTTCAGAAATAAAATCTGCAGGGAAATGTTTTTCAAAATATTCTTTATTTTCGAAAGGATAATGCTGCTGAGCATATGGCATTGAACCAGATTCAAACCAGCAGTCGAAAACTTCTGGAATACGATGCATTGTTCCTTTTTTACAAGAAGGACAAGTAAAGGTGATTTTATCAACATACTGTTTGTGCAGATCTTCTGGATAAGTTCCACTAAGATCTTTCAATTCCTGACGTGAACCAACACATAAAGTATGTTTACAATTTGGATCATCACAACGCCAGATAGGCATTGGATTTCCCCAGTAACGGTTGCGGCTTACTGCCCAGTCACGTGCACCTGCGAGCCATTTTCCGAAACGACCTTCCTTAATATGATTAGGCTGCCATGAAATCTGTGAGTTTGCCTTAAGCAATACATCATGATAATCAGCAACTTTTACGAACCATGAACCGATTCCTCGATAAATTAATGGAGAACCACAACGCCAGCAGTGAGGATATGAGTGAACAACTGTATCACGTTTTACAAGTTTGCCTTCATCCTTAAGACGTTTCATAATTTCTTTATCAGCATCTTTTACAAAGATACCCTGATATTCTGGAACTTCTGATGTAAATTTACATTCTGCATCAATTGGTTCTACATTTGGAACCCCACTTCCGCGGAATACTTTGTTATCTTCTTCACCAAATGCAGGTGCAATATGAACAATACCAGTACCGTCTTCTGTTGAAACATAATCTGCATTGAACATACGGAAGGCACCTTCTGTGCATTTCTGATTAGATTCTTTTTCACATACGGCAGGATCTGCAAGGCGTGCAAAATATGGGAACAAAGGTTCGTAACGTGCACCTACAAATTTACTACCCTTTTCACGGTAGATAATTTCATAATCTTCTGGATTTTTATAGTAAGCAGAAAGACGAGCTTCAGCAAAAATATAATAATCACCGGAAGCCTTATCAAGGATTTTTACGTAATCAACTTCTGGACCCATACAAAGACCTAAGTTTGATGGAAGTGTCCATGGAGTTGTTGTCCAGGCGATAAAATAAGTTTTACCGTTTGTCATATCTGGATCATTAATAGCTTCTGGAGCTTTTGTAATCTTGAAGCGAACAGTTACAGTCTGATCCTGAACATCTTTATATCCCTGAGCTAATTCATGTGTCGAAAGAACAGTTGAACAGCGTGGACAATATGGGAGAATATATTTACCTTCGTAGATTAAACCTTTTTCCCAAAGTGATTTTGCAACCCACCAGATAGATTCCATGTAATCTGGTTCCATTGTTTTATAATCGTGGTCAAAATCAACCCAGCGTCCCATACGTGTAATAGTTTTACGCCATTCAGCTGTGTAACGAAGAACTGATGCACGACAAGCATCGTTGAATTTATCTATACCTAAAGCTTCAATTTCGTGTTTTGAGTTAATTCCTAATTCTTTTTCAATCAAGTTTTCAACTGGAAGTCCATGGCAGTCCCAACCAAAGCGGCGTTCTACCTTTTTTCCTTTCATTGTCTGATAACGAGGAATAATATCTTTAATTGTTGATGGAATAAAATGTCCGAAGTGTGGGAGACCTGTAGCAAATGGAGGTCCATCATAGAAAACAAAGTCTTCAGCACCTTCACGCTGGCTTACAGACTTTTCAAAAATCTTCTTGTCCTGCCAAAATTTAAGGACGTCTTCTTCCTGTTTAGGAAAATCGACTTTTGGATCAACCGGTTTAAAACTCATATATTTGTCCTTATAAAAAAAATTAAAATCTTCTTATAATAGCAAATTTTATAAGTTTATTCCACCGGTATGAGTTTTTAGTGCTGGAGAAGAAAAAAGGCTTTCTACATTAAAGACCAAGCTTTTTATCAACCTTTTCACGATTATTTGTGTAATAAAAAACAGAATAACCATTATCATTTAGTAAATTTATCAGTTTGATATAACGTTTACCTGGCAAAACTTCTTCTGCTTTGGATAACAGTTCTTGACTTTCAGATTTTTTATTTTTTTCAAAAAGCAGCTGAGAATAATAAATGCAGGCGTAATATTTTTCATATGGATATTTTGCAGTATCAATTGCTTTCTGGAAAAAATCCATTGCTTTTACATCACTTCCTCCACCAATGGCAGGTGCAAACATATACCAGAGGCCGGAATTTATAAAAAGATATGAAAAATCCGGATAAATTTTCATCATTGAATCATACAAATCTTTTTCGGCTAGTCCCAGTCTGATAGCCTGATTTTGTGGTAAAAACTGCATTGTTGAATTTATGATGTCTGAAGAAGAAACGTTGTACCAGCGGTTTCTATTTTCTGCAGGATTTTTTTCATCATAATCAATGATTTTTTCATACTGAGCAGTCATTAAAGTTTTTAAGGCAGGATCTTTCATATCTTTTTCATAAAGACAGTTATACAAAGCTGTTTTTAAGAGATTTTCCACCGTCAATTGAAATTCCTGACTTCCGTTTTTATAAAGAAGATTTTCATCATTTTCTTTTATAAAACTTTTGGCAGCTTGAATACACTGATCTGAATTATCATAAGTACGCAGCGTCATACGTTTTTCTAAAATTTCAGCAATATACTGTTCTTCTGCTTCAGAAAATTCAGCTGAAAAAAGATTTGAACTAAATAGTGATAAAAACAAACAAAATAAGAAAATAAGTTTAGATTTCATGGGGAAGAATGTATCTAAAAGCAAGTAATTTTTCAATATTGAAATACATTATGTTCTTTGTTCATGCAAAAAAGTATTACAAAGTGTTAATTATTGAGATTATTTAAGAAATATTTTATACTTCCAACTTGAGGCATTTATAATGAAAGAAAAAGAAATACCTATATGTTTTGCAACTGATGATAACTATGTGCCATTTCTTACTGTTGCAATTGCATCTTTGTTAGACAATTCGTCTAAAGAAAATTTCTATACTATTTTTGTATTAATCACACAATTAAAACAAGAAAATATTGAAAAAATAAAAAAACTTGAAAAAGAAAATTCTCACATCGAGTTTATTTCTCTTGCAAAAGAAATGGATAAGATTCAGGGTATGTTCCATCTTAGAGATTATTATTCAAAAGAAACTTACTACAGAATTTTCATTCCAAATCTTTTCCCATATTATAAAAAAGTACTTTATCTTGATTGTGATATTACAGTATTAGGTGATGTAGCGGAACTTTATAATCATAATATTCACGGATATTATGTTGGAGCTGTACAGGAAGAAGTAATGCAGACCTTCCCTGTTTTTGGAAATTATGTTGAAAAAGCAGATGGAATTAAAAGGGAAAATTATTTTAACGCCGGAATTCTTCTGATTAACTGTCGCCGCTGGAGAAATAAACTTATTGCAGAACGCTTTGTAGATTTATTGAACCGTTATAAGTTCCGTGTAGTACAGGATGAAGACTATCTGAACGTACTTTGTAAAGGCCATGTAAAATGGATTGATTTGGGCTGGAATAAAACTTCTTATAAAAATGAAAAGTTCGATGATAATGATTTGAAACTTATTCACTGGAAGATTAACTGGCGTCCATGGAAATATAAAGATGTTCTTTATGAAGATAAAT
>CAMPAL010000192.1 GCA_946631855.1 uncultured Treponema sp.
TTCGGAACTTTATGATTTTAAGGGTGGTTCTGATTTTGTTGTAATCAATCTTGGAACAAATGATAACGGAGCCTTTTTCCAGCCGGAGTGGAAAGATGAAAGTACAGGAAAAGTATACAATCACAGTCTTGATAAAGATGGAAAGCCTCGCGAAGAAGATTGTAAAACCATTATTGCTGGTGTAAAAAATTTCCTGAGCATGGTCAGAAAGAATAATCCGAATGCAAAAATTCTCTGGGTATGGGGCATGATAAAACTTGGACAGGTTCCATCTCTCATAAAACAGGGAATTGAAGATTATAAAAAAATGACAGGTGATAAGGATGTTTATTCTATGGAACTGGATTCAATGGAAGAGGTAGAAAAAACTCCTGAAGATAAAGGTTCTCGTGGTCATCCTGGACCTTTAGTTCATGCTCTTGCGGCAAAAAAAATAGCAGAGTTCTTAAAAACCCTGCTATAGAAAAAAGCTTATGATGTGTAAAGAAAACTATTCTTCAAGTCTGATGTTATCAAGCAGAATTGAGTTGTTTTCTTTACAGTTATAAAGAACAAATCCTAATTCAAGTACTGTAGAAGGATCAGAAACTCCTTTTTCAGAAATATCATATACAAGATGTGATACTCCTGAAGGAACATTGATTGCTTCTGTATCACTCCAATGCCATTCACCACTCTTTGTGTACATCTGTAAGCCAATTTCATTGGCAGAAAGATTGTTTACATCAAGCGTAAGTTTTGTATATCCTGTCCAGTCAGTTTCAACTAAATCTGTGCAGAAGAAATGTGCGGCTTCAGTGTCAGAAGCTTCAGCAAATTTGTTGTAGTCGAAGCTGAGAGAATAGTCGCCTTCAGATGCCCATTCATCAGTTGTATCTGTTGAAAGAGAAAATTCGTTTACCATGAACTTGTTTCCCCAGTCAGACCATGCGTCACGTACAGGACTCCAGTAGCTTCCGTCTTCTGCATCATCAAGCAGTCTGCCGCTTGTAGAAACATTTGCAGGTGCTACAGATTCAGATGCTTTTGTTTTTTCTTCAGTTTTCACATCTGTCTTTTTTATCTGACGACATGAAAATAATGAAAGAATTAGTGTTGTTGTAAGTGAAATAATAAGAAGTTTTTTCATAGTTTTTTCCTTTTCTGGTATGAAGTTAGATATAGTTTAGCATTGATTTATTTTATTGCAAATTTAATTTAATAATTTTTTATTTTAAGTTAGAATTTAAGAGAATTTACTTAAAAATTAAGTTTAATATTGCGATTTTTTGAAAGAGGCTTTATTCTTGTTATGAGGTTTATAATGAAAAAATCTGCAATTAGTTTGATTGTACTGGCTTTATCACTCTTTTTATTTTCTTGTAATAAAACTGGTACTGAGGAGAAGTATATGAATGAAAGTGCTGAAGTAAGAATTCAGAATGTTCTTGCAAAAATCAGACGAGGGGAATCTGTAACTGTTGTAACTTTGGGCGGTTCAATCACCACTGGTTATAGTTCAAATCCTATTAATCAGAATAGCTGGGCTGCAAAAACTCAGGAATGGTTTTCTAAACTTGCTAAAGAATCTGGTGCCCGATTAAATTTTTTGAATGAAGGGGTTAGTGGTACTGATTCTGCTTTTGCTGTTGCCCGCGTAAAAGATCATGTAATCAATAATAAGGCAGATCTGGTAATTCTAGAATTTTCTGTTAATGATTTGTGGCTTGATCCTTCTACAAGAAACAAAACTTACGAAGGTGTAATCCGTCAGATTATGAACAATTCAAATACAGCAATTCTGGCACTTTTTATAAATATTCTGGGAGATGGAAGCGGGGTTCTTCTTCCAAGTCAGCAGAAAGATCAGCAGCCAATTTGTGATTATTATCATATTCCTTATGTAAGCTGGAAAGATTGTGTTCTGGCAGAAGGTTCTGAAAAAGATTTTGAAAAATTTTATGATGGAAGTGAGACTGTACATCCTAATAATGCAGGTCACGCTTCAATTGCATCTTATATAATTCAGAAATTACAAGGCTATTGGGATAATCTTCCTGAAGACAAAGAAATTCCTTCACCAGTAAAAGTTCTTCCTGCTGCAAAAGAGAGTGATAAATTTGAATTTGTAGAATACTATCATAAAGATAATCTTTCTCCATCTTCTAATAATGGCTGGGAAATTGGTGGAACTCCTGAACATGATGACTGGATCAAAAGAGGAAATGTTCGCCAGGGCTGGAAGACTAAAGAAGTTAATGGAGAAATTACTTTTGAGGTGGAAGGTTCAATTATTGGACTTACTTACTGTGAAAGTGATCAGTACAGAAATGCTGTTGCCTGGGTTACAGGTCCAGATGGAAAAGATTCTGAAAAAGTGACCTTGCAGTGTTATTCTTCAATTAGAAACGGTTACTACGGCTGGGCTTATAAAGAACTTGTGTCTGGTGATGATGTGAAAAAATACACAGTTCATGTAAAATGCTCAAAACGTGGTGGTTCTGATAAAGAGGGGAAATACTGTAATATCACAGGAATTATTGCTACAAAAAAGTAGAAAACTAAAGTTTTTTAACTGAATCTTTTATAACAAGGCTGCCACTTACCAGGTGACGGCCTTTTATATAAGGTTCACCCTTTATTTTATTGATGATTAAATCGGCAGCTACTTTTGCAGAATCTTCTGGGCGAATAAAGGCTGTTGTTAATTCAAGGTTTATTCTTCCTTGTGGAAGATAATTGTCAAAACCTGTTACAGAAATATCTTCTGGAATTTTATATCCTTTTTCCTGAAGCAAAAGAATTAAATTTGCTGCTGTTTCATCACAGTTACAGATAAATGCAGTAGGCATGTTTTTATATGGAATATCTAAATCAATTTTAAGACCTTTGGAATCGCGGTCATTGATAATATCTTTTACATCTGTATTTAATCCGTTTTCGTACATTGCTTTTGTAAAGCCCATGTAACGGTCTGTAATGGATGTTGTTGCTCCAAAATTTCCTACAAAGCAGAGTTTTTTGTGGCCCTGGGAAATTACATAATTTGTAAGCTGATAAGAACAGTAGAAATCATCATCGGAAACACTGTCTAAATGGAGTTTGTTTGTATAGAAATCCATAAGAATGAAATTATCATAATGAGATTTTACTGCTTCAAGATAAGAATCATTTGTCTGGCCAAGGATAATCATTCCATCTACTTTCTGATCATGAATCATTCTTGGCATAATAAGTTTTTCTTCGTTTTCATCTGGCAGAAGTTCCATAATGCTGTAGTAATTTCTGCTTAAAAGTTCCTTCGAAAGGAAATTAAAAAGATACCAGTAAAATGAAAAATCTGGTGAAAAAAATCTTGACGGGATAAGAATACCAATGTTTCCTGTTGCCTGATCTTTAGAAGCGGCTGCTCCATTTTTTTTGACCTTGTAGCCCATTTCTTCGGCAATGTCTTTAATTTGTTTTCTTAAGTCGTCTCCAACTCCATCTTTATTAGCAAGAGCTTTTGAGACTGTTACTGTGCTTATATTTAGCTTTTGTGCAATATCTGATAATCTAACCTTTTTTTTCTTATCCATAGGTTAAAATTATAATTAGATTTAGTTAAAAAAACAATTAAATTTGGGTGAAAGGAGCTTGTATTTTATTTTTTTTCAGTTAAAACTGAACTAAAATATCCGCTGGAAGATATTGGTTCTCCACCATTTGTAAGGTGATTTGTATCTCCCATTCTTTCAACACGGAACCAGGCCTGGCCGCCAAGTCTT
>CAMPAL010000193.1 GCA_946631855.1 uncultured Treponema sp.
TTCTTTTTAACAAGATTGAAAAATACAAAAAGTCTGACAAATATCTTGAAAAAGAAATGAACAGAAAAACAAAAAGAAATGATGTTACCAGACTTATAAGAGAAAATAATCTTAAACCGGAAGATTTTGACATAATCTGGGAAGTATGCCAGCTGACACAGGCAAACAATATCAATTTTCTTTTAAAAACAAATGCTGATGTTCTGGATCTTTTCAGAAAGGCTTATTTCATCATGAAAGAAAAAAATCTTTTTACTGATGAAAAAATGAATAACTTTTTTAATTGTCTGTACAGACTGGAAGTAATGGTTGCTCAGTCAAGAAAGATTCTTTCAACTCAGCAGATTCCATTACAATCAATGATATTTTACATTTCAAACGAAGGTGAACAATATCCTTTTACAGTTATTCAGAATAACAAAGATTTTTTTACCGTTGAAGTTCCTGAATTTGTATTTAAATCTCCAAGAAAACCAGAACTTTTAATCAGAAGCCGCTTTAACTATAAAACTTCAGATGGATTATCATACAATTTTGTTTCAAGATTTATTCGTTATGACACAAATGAAGAAGGAAAATATAAAGCTGTAATTGCTTTTACAGATAAACTGGAATGTCAGGCTCAGCGTCACTTTAAGCGAGAATTTCTTAAAGAAAAATGTATATTTTCACCAGTTTCTATTAATCCTAACGCAAATCAAAAAAAGAACGAAGAAAAATACATTTTCTCTGATAAAATTTACACCGGATATATTTCAAACATTTCTGCCGGAGGATGTTGTATTCAGACAGACCTTCCAATTAAAGAAAATCAGCATCTCTGCGTAATTTTAGCAACAATGGGCATTAATGAAAGAATTGTAGGTGTGATAAAAAAAACAAGAAAATTACCGACAGGCTTGTTTGCCCTGCACATTCAGTTTGTAAAAATTTCTATGAAAAGCAAAAATACAATTTTTACACTTGTATACAAATTTGAATTATAATCATAATGAATTATAATAATACTTGATAACTGGAAACTTTTAGGTTAAAATTAATTTTACGTATGAGAGTCTTAGAACTACAAAATCTTGCTAGAGAAGAAGGGCAAATTTTCTACATAAGAAAATACTCATGTGATGCTATTCTTGAGCTTCCAAAAAATACGGAAAAAGTTCCTATTCAGTTTACAATAGAAACTAGTCCTCTTGGAAAAAAGATTATTGAACTGACTTTTACACAAGCTATAAACTATCCTCTAATTCCTGTGAAAAAAGCTTTGCTTGAATTTATTTACACAGAAGAAATTGAAGGCCGAATACCGTGCTAACTTTTATAACTCATTCACCAGAAGAAACAATCAAACTTGGTGAAAAAATCGGATCTAAACTTGTAAAAGGCGATGTTATTGCCATGCAGGGAACTTTAGCAGCTGGAAAAACAACAATTACAAAAGGAATTGCTAAAGCACTTGGAATTGATGACACTATCACCAGCCCTACTTTCTGTTTAATCAGTGAATATTATGGAAAAATGCCTCTTTATCACATGGATGTGTACCGTCTTGAAGGTGGAGAAGATTTTGTAAACCTTGGAACAGACGATATGATTTATGGTGATGGGGTAAGCATTATTGAATGGTCTGAAAAAATTATGGAAGAACTTCCAAAACGAACCATTATTTTAAAAATTACGCCTTTAGATGATGGCAGTAGAAAAATAGAAATTGATAACTGGCAGGTTGAACTTTAATATGAATATTCTTGTTTTAGATTGTGCTGTAACAAAAATTTCAATTGGTGTTGAAACAGAAAATAAATTTATTTCACATACTTATGATATAGGAATGAGACAGTCAGAAATTCTTGTTCCTGTAATTGATGAAATTCTTTCAAAAGCAGGAATCTCAGCTTCAGATTTAAATTACTCTGCCCTTACAATAGGACCTGGAAGTTTTACAGGACTTCGTCTTGGTATTTCCGCCCTAAAGGCAATAGAACTGGCTTATAACGTACCTGTATATGGAATTTCCTCTTTAAAAGTATATTCATATGCTTATGAAAATTTTAATCTTCCAGTACTTTCCTGCATTGACGCAAACAAAGACAAATTCTATGCAAGTCTTACAGAAAACAAAACCTGCCTTCTGGAAGAAGGTGACTGGGAAGTAAATCAGATTGCTGATAAATTAAAGGGACTTTCTAAAGTTTTAGTAACAGGTCCTGATGCACAAAAACTTGCTTCACAAATAAAAGAAATTAACAAGGATATTGATATTCTGCTTCCTCAAGTTTCTTCAATGACTACAGAATCTCTTCTGGCAATTACTAAAGATAAGATTGCAAACGGACAGCCTGCATTAAAAGATTTTGATGGACCAGTTTATTTAAGAGCCAGTGAAGCAGAACTAGCTCTTAAGAATAAAGAATAAATTATTTTTTATTAAGCAGTTTACTTAATGCACTTACAGCTGAAATAGCCTTATCATTAGCCATATCACTTTCAGGAATGGCAGCTGCCTTATTTTCAGACTGGATTGCATCAAATACTTCCTGGCGGAAAACTTTTACATTTTTTGGAGCTTCAACACCAATTTTAACCTGATCTCCATGAACATCAATCAGAGTAATTGTGATATCATTTCCAATTTTTATTTTTTCATCAATTTTTCTGGCAAGTATTAACATTAGTCAGCTCCTTTCGAATTAAGAGCATCGAAAATATTTACTTTTGTAGACCATCTGTTGTCGCTCAGAATAGCCTGCATACATTTATGATTCTGTTTATTTATAACTAGAGGTCCCTGAAAGTTTGCAGTAATAGCTGAACCATCATGAGGAACTGTTACAATAGTCATAATGATAATATCTTCCGGCTTTTTAATGTCAATTTTAGCAAGAGATTCATCATCAATATCAGTTTCATATTCTGGACAAATTAAAAATGGATCTACAATTAAAAATGCAAGATTTGGATCTTCACAAGACTGCAGCCAGATAAAAGGTTCATAATCCGAATCTACGAGAGCAAATTTTTTATAATCTTCAAATCCAAAAAGCCCTTCAGGAATTGTAATCAAACGATCATCTGTTATTGTTATTTTTCCCCGAGCTTTAGTTAATAGTTCCATCATCTACCTCTTTTAGCACCGCTTGTTTAGTATTTATCGCATATAATTCAATAAAGTTGAACTGTACATTTTTCCAGCCTGACTTAAAGTAGCCTGGTTTGTATAATCAAGCATTTTCAAATCTGTAATGGCTTTTGTAAAATCAAGATCACCTTCACGACTTACCATTGAAGTTACATCAAGTGCAAGTTTTGAACTTCTTGTCGCATTAAGCTGAGCACGTTCATATTCAGATCCAGATTTAGCAATTCTTGTTACAAGTGAATCTATACCTTTATCTAAAGCACCAAGTACGCGACCACCAATACTTTCCTGATCACCAGAAAGAAGGGCATTTCTGAAAGCAATTACAGTATCAAACATACTTCCACCACTAACGCGGGTTCCGTCCCCAATATTATAAGGAGGAAGTTGTGATGAATCTTTTATAATTCCTAATTCCTGTAAAGCAGAACCTTCTACATCCTGCAGCCAGAGCTGACGTGCATCAGTTGTAGAAAGATTAAGTGCATTGCGAACAGGATCAACACTTGCTTTTACAGCAGCACCAGAATCATTTATTTTAGCAACAAGAGCATAAAGGTTATCCCCCTGCTTTATCTGAATTTTCACACCATCA
>CAMPAL010000194.1 GCA_946631855.1 uncultured Treponema sp.
CGTCCTCTTCGAGAGATTCGATAATAGACTTTTCAGAAGAACGGTCAACAAGGTTCAAGATTTCAACGATAGCTTCAACACCACCAGCAGCTGTATAGTCTTCTGAAGACAGTGTAGAAAGTTTCTTTTCCAATACGCGTTCAACTTCACGCAATACATCAGGAGAAGTACGGTCCATGGTTGCAAGACGTTTTGAAACTTCGGCCTGCATATCTTCAGGTAAGTTCTGCAAAATTACAGCAGCTTTTCCAGGTTCCAGATAAGCCAGAATCAAGGCGATTGTCTGAGGATATTCCTGCTGAATAAAGTTTAACAAATGTGCAGGGTCTGTACGGCGAATAAAGTCGAACGGACGAACCTGCAAACTTGAAGTAAGTCGGTTGATAATATCGATAGCCTTCTGAGAACCAAGTGATTTCTCCAAAAGTTCACGTGCATAATCAATACCACCAGTAGTGATAAAGTTCTGTGCATTCATCAACTCCTGGAACTCTTCCAGAACAGCATCTTTAAACTCAGGATTAACTTTTTCCTGACGTGCAATTTCAAATGTTAAAGTTTCAACTTCATCTTCACGAAGATGTTTCATGATTTCTGCTGAAACTTCTGGTCCAAGCGAAATAAGGAAAATAGCGGCCTTCTGACGACCTGTTAAACTCTTATAATCTTTTGACCCGCTTTTTTTACTGCTTCCACTGCCAGCTGGTTTTAACTGGCCAGGTTTTGGTACGGGTTTTGGGCTTGCTTCGTCTGCCATACTACTCCTCCATTAACCAGGTTCTGATGAGCATTGCCACATCTTCCGGATGTTCTTTTGCCATAGAAATTGCATTTTCCTGAAGTTCCATACGTCTTGTTTCTTCGACAGACATTGTAACTTCCATTCCATCGTCTTTTGCTTCCCAAAGCTGACGTTCTCGAGCGGCCTGCTGTTCTGCAAGAAGGCGTGCTTCCCTTTCTCTACGTCTTCTTTCAAGTTCTCTACTGATAATACGGAAGAGAATAAAGCTGATAAGAACAACAGCAATAGCAATCAGAATCAAAAGAATCATCTGGTTACGTCTGATTTTTGCAAAATATGCTTCATCTTCAGCTTCAAATTCATCATTTCTATAATATGCAGAATTGGTAACTACAACTAAGTCACCTCTATCGCGGTTATATCCTATTGCACCTTTTACCGATTCCTCTGCATCTTTTAAATCTTTTTCGGTAAGCGGAATATATTCACGTTTGATATGACCATCTTCAATGATGATTTTACCTTTTTCATCTCTAGGCTTTCTCCAGATACCATCAAGGTTTACAGAAACAGAAATTCGGTCTACTTTTGGTGATGAAATTTCAGAAATTGTCTTTGAATTCAAGGCATTATTCTGAGTTACGCCTGTTTCTGTAGAACGGCCAATTACATTTGAATTATCCTGATAAGTTGGAGGATTTTGTCCTTCCACACCAGCAGGTCCTTCCGGATTATAACCAGTTCCCTGCCATTCTCTTGTTACAGTTTGACTTGAAATTGGCAGAAAATCTCTATACTCAGAATCATCAAAAGGAGTATCAGGATTATCTTTCTTAATTGGAATAGCAGAATATTCAGTAGCTTCACTTGTACGCTGAGACATATCCATTTCAATAGAAATAACCATATCTCTACAGCGGTCTTCACCATAAGTTCTCTGTAAAGCTTTTAAAATTCTTGCACGAAGTTCAACTTCCATCTTGCGAATTACTTTCTGCTGTTTTTCGATATTTGAAATACGGTCACTTTCTGCCATACCTTCAAAATCATTTATCTGTTTTCCGTCATTATCAGAAATGATAAGATTTTCGGCTTTAAGACCTTCCACAGCGGAAAGAATAAGACGCTGAATACCAAGAATTCGTTTTCTATCTTCCAGTAAAGAACTTGTAGGATTTACTTTAAGAATAACACTGGCAGTTACAGGTTCCTGATCAGCAGAAAAAAGCTGTTTTTCAGGTAATACGATATTAACATCTGCCATCTGAACATCAGAAATAGATTCGATATGCTGTTTTAACTGTTTCTGAATTGTATTTTTAAGTTTTACATTCTGATCTGCATCTGTAGTAGACCAGCTTCTATCATAAAAATCTGCCCATGGATCTACATTTGAAGGAACCAGATTTTCACTGATAAGAATTCCTCTCAAACGGCGGGCAGTAACATCATCTGCAACTGTGATATAACCGTTATCGTCAGAATTGGCCTCAATGTTTTCCTGACTTAATCTGTCCATGATTTTTGTAAGAGCTGTATTATCAGTAACAGGGGCATTAAAAAGACGTACTGCGGCAGGCTTTGAAGAAAGTCTTGCAGTAGCAATAATTGCGATAATTATGACTATGATAATGCCAAATACTATGACTTTTTGAATTGGTTTCCACTTAGACCATAACTCTTTGAGTTTGTCTAAAACCTTTTTAAGCCATTCGTTCATCTGTCCCCTCCCGTGAACGAATTTAAAAGAAATTTATAGTAAATTCAATTGATTATACCATAGACATAGAAATTTGACAATAATTTTATCGCGTAGTAGTAATTTCATTCCATCCTGTAACAAGACGGTCAATTACAGTCTGAGCAAGATTCAAACTCATTCTGGCTTTTGACATTGCAATTGTTACATCATGAACATCTACACTATCCGGATCTGTAATTAATTTTTCCTGAAGTTTTGAAACGTTAAGCTGCTCACTATTTACAGATTCTACAGCTTCCATCAAAAAGGATTTAAAAGATTTTTCTGTTTCATTTACAGAAGAAACTGCTTTTGTTTTTGAATCAAGTCCAGATACAGGAGAAATAGGACGAGATTTTTCAACATTTATTCCAATCCCCTCAATTTTTTTTGTTCCAAAATGACGAGGATCGGTACGATTCATTGTTAAAGTTCCGAATTGTTCGATAATCATTGACATTTCCACCCTACCTTAGAGTTTACACCCCTTATCTTCCAATATCAAGTGCGGCAGTAAACATGTCTTTTGCACCATCAATTACTGTTGCATTTGCTTCATAGGCACGAGAGGCAGAAATTAAATCAACCATTTCGTTTACAATATTTACATTTGGATATTCTACATAGCCTTTATTTGGACCAGACTGAATTGCATCAGGATGATCTGGATCATAAACAAGTCGACCCTGAGAAGTATCTTTTACAATTTCCAATACTTTAACACCCTTTCCAGGTCCATTATCAAGATTTGAAGGAGTAAAAGGCATTCTCCACTGTGGATTTGAATCTGCTACAGGGCGGAGAATTACTGAAGACTTTTTAAAAGCACCTCCTTCCTGAGTTCTTGTTGTACTTGCATTCGCAATATTATCTGAAATTACATCACTTCTAAGACGTTCTGCAGCCATTCCTGTTGCTGCAATATTTATACTGGTAAACATTCCCATGACGGTTTTATACTCCTATTAAAACCGGCAAACAACTTTGTCAAGACCTTGAGCGTAAGCGTGTCTTGACGAAGTTGTATGACCGAATTAATTTTCTTACACCTATTTCTTCATCGCTGACGGCAGTTCTGTTCCTTTCTTTACTTTCAGTCATTCTCTGCCGTCTTTTGTTTTACTTCGTAAAACAAAGCATTACTTCTTCATCGCAGTAGTAACCTGATCAAATTCAAAACTGGTCAGTTGAGTCAGCATTCGGTACTGCATCTGAA
>CAMPAL010000195.1 GCA_946631855.1 uncultured Treponema sp.
TTCCTCAGTTCAAACGCGGTCTTGATCAGGTAAATCACGAAAAAAATCGTAAACAGGAAAACAAATAATGGATCAGCTTCTTAAAATAAAGGCCTATGCAAACAGAGAAGCAGTTCCCATTATGCAGGACGAAGGCTGTGACTTTATCTGTAATTACATAAAAGAGCACCAGGTAAAATCTGTTCTTGAAATCGGAACTGCCATTGGTTATTCTTCCATTCGTTTTGCAAGCCAGGCAGATGATATTTATGTTACAACAATTGAATCAGATATTGACCGCTACATAAAAGCTAAAGAAAATTTTCAGGTCTGTGGACTTTCAGACAGAATTACTGCAATTAATGATGATGCCCTGACCCACGATTTTGGAGATGCTAAGTTCGACTTGATTTTCATTGATGCCGCAAAAGCCCAGTACATCAAATTTTTTGAAAAATATAAAAACAATCTTTCTGAAACCGGCGTTATTATCAGTGATAATCTGTCTTTTCACGGAATGGTTGATGATTTAAGTTTGACCCATAATTACAGTACAAAAAAACTGGTAAAAAAAATCCAGAAATATGTTCAGTTCTTAAAAGATAATACTGAGTTCCATACAGACTTTTACGAAATTGGAGACAGAATTTCTGTCAGTAAAGCAGTTCATTAATTTTATTTAAGACCATCTTTTTATTCATTGTCCATTTTGGTTCAATTATCAAAGCCTTTGGCGGATCTCCCGTGAGGCGGTGGATTACCATGGAAGCTGGTATAAGTTTTAAGGCCTTTTTTACCAGTTCAAAATATTCTTCCATCTCAAGAGCCTTAAACTTGCCCTGAATAAATTCCTTCTCCAAATCCGTATTTTTCAAGATATAAAGACAGGTGATTTTAATTCCGTCACAAGCTGATGAAACAACTTCTTTTACAGTATTCATCATATCCTGCTCGCTTTCACCAGGCAGTCCAAAAATTACATGAGTAACAACATGGATTTTTCCACCAGCTTTTTTAATTCTTTCCACCGCATTACGGTAGGTACTGGTCGGAAAAGCCCGTCTTATATATAAAGCAGTTTTATCATTAGACGTTTGTAAACCAAGTTCAAGCTGAACATAAGTTTTTTTGGAAAGTTCTGCAAGATAGAAAAGGCATTCATCAGAAATGCAGTCTGGCCTGGTAGCTACAGAAAGACCGACTACATCATCACAGGCAAGAGCTTCTTCCCACTTTGCTTTCAATTTTTCAAAATCACCATAAGTATTAGTAAAACTTTGGAAATAAGCAATGTATTTTATTTTTTGGGAATGTTTTAATTTTGGAGCCAGAAGTTTTTTTGCTTCTTCAATCTGGGCAGAAACAGAAAGTTGGGAAGAAGGAGTAAAATCTCCGCTGCCAGAAGCAGAACAGAAAATACATCCTCCCTTCCCTTTTGTGCCGTCTCTGGTTGGACAGGTACAACCCGCATCCAGAGACAGTTTGTAAGTTTTTGCATTAAATAAAGATTTGTAGTAGTCGTTTACGGTCATAAACTCTACCAGTGACCAGAAGCTCCGCCACCACCAAAGTGACCGCCGCCACCACTAAATCCACCACCGAAGCTGCCTCCAGAAAAGCCTGAAAAACCGCTTCCCGAAGACTTACGATATGATTTACCACTTTTAGAACCGGAACCAAAAATATGAGAAAGGAAGAGCCATTTCAAGATTCCATTTTTTGCATAAACTATAGCAACACAGAAAATAATCCAGATTAGCAAAAAGAGAATACCATAAAAGGCACCATCTTCATCCTCTTCTTCAAGAACACTCTTATTTACAAGTTCAACATTACCGGAAGCAATTCCTCCCATATTTTTTACACCCTTAAGAATGCCTTCTGAATAGTCCCCATTTCTGAATTCTGGAATAATTACATTTCGAATAATTAAACCGCACTTTGCATCAGTCAAAGAATCTTCAAGTCCATAACCAGTTTCAATTCTTAAAGAACGTTCCTCATAAGCTACAAGAAGGAGGGCCCCGTTATTCTTTCCTTTATGACCAATTCCCCATTTTTCAGCTACTTTTATAGAGTAAGAGGCTAAATCTTCACCTTCAAGACTTGGAACTGTAAGAACAACAATTTGCACTCCAGTCTGCTCATCAAGATTTTCCAGATAAGAAGTTATTTCTGCTTCTGTGTTAGAATTGATGATTTTTGCGTAGTCATTTACCCTGCCCTCTAAAGCTGGAACTGCCAGAGAAAATAATGAAGATAAAGATGATAAAAGCAGCAGGATTAAAAACAGTCCTCTTTTCTTTTTATTTAGTACCATTCTGCATCCTCCAAAACCACAAGTCCATCTGCCAGTTCATTAGGATTTTCTTCATGATTAGGAAAATTTTCTGCAAGTAACTGACCGCACTTTTTAATTGCATTGGTAAAAGCCGCTTCTGCATCACCCTTTTTAAGATTTTCTGCAAGCTCATCTGCAATTAAATTCCACAAATCCTGAGAAATCTTCTGAGAAATTCCACGATCGGCAATAATTCTAACCTGTTTTTCCATGAAAGAAACAAAAATCAAAATTCCTGAATGTTCTGCAGTGTCATAAACTCCAGATTCTGTAAAATAACGGAAGGCCCTGTGAGTTACGCAGGAACGTCTTACGGCAGAAGGAATTATCAGACGGTCTATTGCAGGAATATTTGCAAGATAGAAAAACAAAACTATAGCAACAAAAGCAGAAACTACATAAAACACAGGAATAATCCAGCCAGGTTCATTCTGCCAGTAAATCAAACGATAAAGTCCACGGATTGATTCAGAAAATGGAAGAAGAACAAGAAGCAGGATTGCCGCAAAAATGTTTGCTGCCAAAAGTTCCCAAAAAGAATAATGGGCACTTTCTGGAGCAAGGGCAAGGGCTATTTCCCCTGTTGTTTTTGCTTCCACCTCTGCGACAGTCTTCTTTATATTTTCAAAAACCTGATCATTAAGATGCAGTTTTTTATAAAGTGTCTTTTTTTTCATTAAAATTCTACCTTAGGAGCTGACTGTGCTTCTGCACTTGCTGCAAAATATGATTTCTTTTCGAAACCACCCATATTTGCAATTATATTTGTAGGAAATCTTCTTATAAGAGTATTATAAGTTTTTGCACTTTCATTATAACGCTGTCTTGCAACAGTAATTCTGTTTTCAGTTCCTTCCAGCTGATCCTGCAGACTTAAGAAATTCTGATCTGCTTTTAATTCAGGATAATTTTCAGTTACAACAAGAAGTCTCTGCAAGCTTGAACCAAGATTATCCTGCACCTGCTGATAACGTGCAAAAGCTTCAGGATCATTTAAAACTTCATCAGAAATATTAATCTGTCCACCAGCACTGGCACGAGCCTCTGAAATCTGAGTAAAAACTTCACTTTCGTGTTTAGCATAACCTTTTACTGTTGAAACAAGATTTGGAATTAAATCCAGACGACGCTGATACTGATTCTGAACCTCTGCCCACTGAGCTCCAACGGCTTCATCATAAGTAACAATAGAGTTATATGTGTTCTTGTAGCATGAGAAAATACAAACAACACAAACAAATACAATAATTAAAGCAACAAGCCATTTAGGAAATTTTTTCATTTTCTACTCCCATAAAAAGTCAACGAACAAGTCGACTTTCTAAAATACTTAATTCATG
>CAMPAL010000196.1 GCA_946631855.1 uncultured Treponema sp.
AGCCAATCATCCCTAAAAAGAATCTGCTGGTCTTTCAAAATCAGCGTGTGCACAACAATATCTTCAATACGGAATAGGTGCCAGAGTGACCAGGCCAGACTTGCATGTTGATTCCCATCTCCATTTCCAAAAGGCATCTGATAAAAAGCCACTGGCGGAAAAGTTTTTATAATAGAAGTTATTTGCTCAAAAATCTCGGCACGCAGTTCAAGAAGAACTTTTATTCCATCAGTAAAAGTCGCTTCTTTTGAAATGAGAGTCTGCATCTTTTTGTTTTGTTCTGACCAGTCTTTATCCATATGTTTTCCTATCCTTCTGGATTTTTTCTGTTTCAGATTTAGGAGGACGTAAAATTTTACAGGGGGAAGAAAATCTTATCTGGTATCCTGTAAAAATGAACTTTCTTCACCTACTGTTTGACTTCATTTTCAAGTTGCCCGCCGGTACTAAAAGTACGAATGTTTTCCAGCGTTGTGTCTGCCAGATTTTTGAGGGCATTTGTTGTAAGGAAGGCCTGGTGTCCGGTTATGATTACATTCGGGAAAGTCAGAAGGCGGGCAAGAACATCGTCTGCCATAATATCGGTTGACCAGTCACTGAAGAAATATTTGCTTTCTTCTTCGTAGACATCCATACCAATTCCACCTATGTGACCGTGTTTCAAGGCATGAACCAGAGCTTTTGAATCGATGAGGGCACCTCGTCCAGTGTTGATAATAACTGCATCATGTTTCATCATTTTCATTGTGTCATGATTTACTATGTGCTTTGTTTCTTCTGTAAGCGGGCAGTGTAAACTTAAGACATCACTCTGCTGGAAGATTTCTTCTTTAGTTACATACTGGGCGCCTGTTTCTTCTGCCCATTTTTGATTTGGATATGGATCAAAGGCGATAATCTTCATGCCAAATCCCTTGAGAATTCCTGCCATTATCTGGCCGATTTTTCCCGTTCCTAAAATTCCTGCTGTAAGTCCGTGAAGGTCGCGCCCTGTAAGTCCTTCAATATTGAAGTTAGCGGTTTTTGTGCGAAGGTAGGCCTGGGGAATGTGACGGGTCAGAGAAAGCAGTAGGGCTGCTCCATGTTCTGCAACTGCGTAAGGAGAGTAGGCTGGAACACGGACAACTTTGATTCCTGCTTTAGCGGCGGCATTCAGGTCTACGTTGTTAAAGCCTGCACATCGAAGGGCAATCAGCTTAACACCAGCTTGAGATAGTTTTGAAATAACTTCCGCATTAACTACATCATTTACAAAAACGCATGCAACATCAAAGCCCTGGGCAGTGAGAGCTGTATTTTCATTCAATTTGTAGTCGCGGAAATCAATATCATAATTGTAAGCTTCGTTTGCCTTGGTAAAGGAAGCCTTGTCGTAAGAACGTGTATCAAAAAATGCTATTTTCATAAGATGATTATAACATGGAAATTTGGATACCGCGAAATAATCTTTTGGTGATTAGTAGATACATCCACTGTTTCTTATGACTCTGGAAATATCCTTCACCGTTTTTATGCCGCTTCTAAAGTCTCCTGGAGTTTTGTCCACCTCAATCAGCAATTCTTTTTCCCCGATATAATAGCTCATAATGTAGTGATTTTTTCTGCGAACAATAACAAAACCCAGTTTTCTTAATTTTTTCTCCATGCTCGCGTCAATTCTTTTGTAACCACGGAAAATAGGTTTAAGCGTTTCTTTTAATTTTCTGAATTCTTCTTCTGTCATAATGACCTCCTTTTTCTTATAAGTAGGAAGTTCTTTTCTAAAAAATTGACACTCTTTTATGAAAAAAATGATAGAGTTTGTTAGAATAATGAAATTATGTTAAAATTGGTTGCAAAGGTGGTATGAATGTTTAAGGATAATCTGATTCAAATGCGAAAAATTTTGCAGATGACTCAGGAAGATATTGCAGAAAGAGTAGGGGTCACCAGACAGTCGGTGGCAAAGTGGGAATCTGGAGAAAGTATTCCCGATCTGGAAAAAAGTAAGCAGCTTGCAGATATTTTTGGAGTTTCTCTGGACGATCTTGCAAATTATGAGCCGGAAGAAAATTTTGGGTTAGGACTTCCTCCAAAGGGGAAACATTTTTTTGGACTTGTTACTGTTGGCGATAAGGGGCAGATTGTAATTCCCGCAAAAGCCAGAAAAATTTTTGATATTTCCAGCGGCGAACAACTGGTCGTTTTGGGAGATGAAGGACAGGGTCTTGCACTTGTAAAAGCTAAAGACTTCCTGTCCATCGCGAATATGATTAATCAAAAGTGAATCTGTTAAAACTTGCAATTTCAGATTCTTTATTTCCTGCCTTTGAAAGGAATTCAAAATAAATGGCATGCTTTCCGATCAGGCTGGAAGTAAGTTTACTGCTGCAGTTTTTTTCGCCTTTTTTGATAGAGAAAGTCGCAATTATTTTTCCATCATGCTTGTCAGTTCTTACATTTACTGTCAAATCTTCAAGAGCTTCAATTTTTGCACTTACTGTCGAAGGTGATTTTAATCCGAACTGGAGGTAACGGAAACCTGCTATAAGTCCATCTGAAATATTAACTACAGGTGCACTTATATCATCCTTTTTTTCGTAAACTGCTTTGATATAGGCATTTTTCTTTCCACCATGCAAGTGGCATGCATAACCTGCTGAAATCCATTTTCTGGCATCCAGTCCGTTTACCTGAACTCCCTGAGAAGTCATTTCTACTGGAACGGAAGAAACGGGTTCTCCATCCTTGTAGGTAATTTTTCCAATATAGAGTTTTCCGTCTTTTCCAAGAGCAACATCAACTGGTTCAATCATGCCCTGGCGAGAATATTCATCGGTACCAGTCTGGCGGTGATAAAAGATGTACCACTGGTTATTGATTTGCACCAGACCACCGTGATTGTTTCCCCAGCGATAAGTCATGGTTCCGCTTCCATCTGCATTTGGAAGAATTTCACCACCATTAAAACTTATGTCACCGCCGTCCTTAAATCCTTCTAATGGTTTGTCGCTGACTTTGTATGATAAAAATCCATTGTTTGGTTCAAAAACACCTAGTTCAGGAATATTGTTTACAGTTCGTTTTGAATAAAGGTAAACATATTTTCCCATTATTTTGCGTGGGGATGAAGCTTCGTAGAAAGCATCTTCTGCACCTATGTGTTCTGCATCTTCACCAGGATTCCATGGAACTGGGGCATGGAGGAGAGGATGATCATGGAATGTTTCTTTTTTTATGGTTGCCATATCATCATTTAATTCTGCACAATAACTGTGGCAGAAACCCCAGAAGGCGTAGACTTTTCCATCATCATCTACAAGAATTCCAGGATCGAAACCAAGTTCTGTTAATCGAGGATTTGTGAAAGGTCCTGCTGGATTTTTGCTTTCTGCAACCATTACACGGGAACCTTTTGCTTCAGCGGCATAGAGATAATAAGTTCCGTTTTTTTCTACAACATCTGGGGCGTACAAAATACTTCCATCTGTAGCTGTGTAACAAATTCCGTGGCAGGTCCAGTCTGTTAAATCATCAACAGGGGCACTCCAAACCACCTGATCTCGTCCGCAATATTCTGATTTTTCTATATCATGTGAGCCGTAAACAT
>CAMPAL010000197.1 GCA_946631855.1 uncultured Treponema sp.
CATTTCGGGCCATTAGCTCAGTGGTTAGAGCAGAGGACTCATAATCCTTTGGTCCTTAGTTCAAGTCTAAGATGGCCCAAAACTCATTCAGCTTTGCTGAATGAGTTTTTTTTTATATAATTTCTTTTTGAGTTCCTGCTGAATGAACAGAATAGCTAAACTACTTCCCACATTTGTCCCATATGTTTGAATTCACCATCAGGAAGGCAGGCGGAACACCCTGATTTTTTGTGACCTCCTGAACATCCAGAACAGCCTGTACAACTTGTGCATCCTTTTGAAGAACATCCATGTCCAGAAGCGGTAGTTAAAACTTTTCTAATTATTCCTGCATGTTCAAGAAACTCTATCTGACGCAGGATATCATCAACAGAAGTATTCAGCTCGGCAGCTAACATTTCTACCGAGCGTGAATGCCCGTCTTTTAATAAAGCAAGCAGTTGGTTCATAATTTTACCAGATTAAAACTCCAATATGGTAGGCTATACAAGAAAGAATTAGGGCACCAAATGTATAATAGATGGCAATAAGACTGGTCCATTTTGCAGAGTGGGTTTCCTGATAAGTTGCAGCAAGAGCTACGATACAAGGCATATTGAATGTAATTGCAAAGATAAAGGCCAGAGCTTCTGGTTTTCCAACATTTGCTACAAGAAGTTCGTTGATATTTGCAGCAGCTCCACCACCTACAACAGAACCTACAGTAATCATATTGTGATCTGTAAAGATTGTAGAAAGAACACCAATTGCACCTTCCTTACCCAAAGAAGAAACAATAAAGGCCATAAAGGTCTTCCATCCAAGTCCAAAGAATCTTGTTACAGGATCAATTGCCTGACCAACTTTGTACAAAATAGAATTGTCCATTGAACCTGTGCTTGTGTAAGTAAGCAGCCAGAAAACAAAGGCAACAAGTAAAACAACTTTTAAAACACGGAAGAAAGTGTCTTTTGTACGGCCAAGAACATAACGGAAAAGTGATCCCCACTTTGGTCTGTGATAAGGTGGAAGTTCCATAATCATACCATAACGGTCTTCTTTTTTAACTAAAGAACGTCCGAAAATTTTAGAAGTAACCCACATGTGAAGAATCATAACTGCAAGAATAGCTACAATTACTAAAGGAGCACCAGCACCAAACCAGACTGTTGAAAGCATAGGAACTACAGCCCAGGCAGCACCACAAGGAATTGCCCATGCAAGTGCGATTGTCAGAACCTTCTGTCCCCAGTTATCAATTACTCGGGCACCTGCAGCACCACCCATTGTACATCCAAAACTAACAAGGAAAGGCATAACTGATTTTCCCTGAAGTCCAAGTTTAGCCATTGTATTATCAAATACATAAGAGATGCGGGCCATAACTCCAACTTCTTCAAGAAGACCAAACACCAGTGTTACACCAAATACGAATCCCAGCATCTTAAATATAAAACTGAGGGAATTAAGAAGAACATCACAAATAAGAGCTATGATAAAGGCAGGACAGTTAATGCTTGCAAGTGCCGAACTGATAGGTTTAGCTATAGCTGTGAAGATTGAACCAAAAGCCATAAATGGCAGGGCTGGGATAAAGGAAGCAATAAGTCCTAAAAGAACTGTAAGAACTACTACAGGTTTACCCCAGATTCTGTGGGGCATCCAATGAAGCTTTAATTTTTGCACAAACTGGAGCATCTCCTTCTACGGCCTTGGCTGCAAGCCAGCTTGAAGAATAGCCTGGAATTATATCATCTGTTATCAGATTTTTTATTTCTTTATAGGCAGGAATTGTTTCATATTTAGCTTCAAGAGCAGAAGCATTCAAAGCAATCATTGTGTCACGCACAAATACAAGTAAAGGTCTGCGTTTTTCATTTTTGATAATTGTTACTTCACATCCGGGTGTAAGTCCTATGGAAGTAATTCTGCTTACAAAACGATAGTCGCCGTCAATTGAGACAACTTTACCGTTCTGATCCTTTTTTAATTCGGATAATTTCTTCATTCTCTTCCTCTGATTAATTTTGTTAGTATTAACTAACTAGTATAAAGTTAATGATTTTGAGTCGCAAATCCCAAATAGTTATTTTTGCTCCATCTGGCACTTTTTTTTAGAGGATTAGAGATTTTTTAGGGATGAAAGTCTTTTGTATTCCAGTGGAGCCGCACCAAAATATTCTTTAAAAGCACTGCCAAATTTACTTTGATTTTTATATCCTACTTTTTCGGCAATCTGACCAATAGGGGTCTGTCCCCCCTTAATCAAACGTGCACTTTCCTCCGTTCTAAATTGATGAAGGTACATGGAAATTGGCATTCCGAACAATTTTGAAAAATATTTTTTTAATGATGAGGGGCTTATTCCGTATTGTCCAGAAAGTTCTTCCACCGTGTAATGTTTTGCCAGATTCGTAGTGATAATGGACTCAACCTGGGCAGTAATTGCTCTTTGTCCTTTTGAAAGATATCCAACATCTGCATTTTTTAATTCCGAACTTTCCTTTGTAATTAAGAAAAAAAGCTCCATAAGGTAAAAGCGTATATCTTCTATTGATATGTTTTGAGCTATAAGATGTTCAGAAAGATTTGTTGCTTTAATTTGCCAGTTTTCTGGTGGAATTGTAAGAAAACTTCCTTGTACAGAACGGCCTTCAAGACTTTGTAAAAACTTAATGGGATTGAATCCAATTGTCGAAAAAATTTCTTGACCTGCATCTTCTAGTTCATTGAAATCAAAAATAATCTCCAGTCCTTTATAACGACAACTTGGATAAAAATGCGAAGTTTTTGAAGCACTTGTGTCTATACTTAGAATTCCCCGGCAGTAAACATCATTTGCCCAGCAGTAAACCCCTTTAAAAAGCAAGGACAGATAGATAAAACTTTTTCCATCAGTTGCACAGGGCATTTTTAATATTGAGCTATAAATATCGGTGGTAGTATTTTTCTTTTTAAGCCAGGTGATGACGTTCATTATTTTTATCTTTTTTATTTTTTTACTATTTCAAACGAAAGTGGTGTATAGCCTGCATCCAGAACAATTTTTTCAAGAAACTTTTGCTCCATCTGATTTTTTGCCAGGATTCGGGCTTCTTTTTTTTCAAGATTTACAGTGGCCCAAAGTCCTGCCTCCGCGTTGAGGGCATTTTCAACAAAGCGAACACAATTTAAGCAGTGCATTCCATCAATCTTCATTATGTATTCATAAGGGTAATGACTTTTGTTTTTATCATTAATTTTTATTTTTTTAGGAGCAGAGTCCCGTTCGCCACAACAAGCAGATCCATGTTTTACGCGGTGGATGATACTTTTTACAGCTAAGGCAATAATTACAAGTAAAATTAAACAGATTATCAGTGTCGACATTTTTTTCTCCCGTTAAGTAATGTTTCAACTTACGGAATAATTATAGTCAAAAAGTATTGATGTGCCTATTAGGTGGGACTAACAAAATTTACAAAAACCCTTTTCCCCCCGCATTAACAAAGCTCCATTTTTTCTTTAGAATGAAAATACTTTTTTATACTTACAGTTTTTCCTGTAAAAATTTGGAGGATACTTATGAAGAAAAA
>CAMPAL010000198.1 GCA_946631855.1 uncultured Treponema sp.
AGACTTTCTGAAGCAGGTTCCTTCCCTGGATATTTTCAGGGTAATATGATTTACAGTGGTCCTGTTTCTGTTCAGCCTAATTATGACGGAACAATCTGGGTACTGGCTTATAATTCAAACGAACTGCTTTTAATTAATCAAAACGGAAAGGTGGTGGATAGAATTGAAGGTCCTCTTAATGGTTTTGACCGCCCAAGTGATATTTTAAAACTGCATGATGGAAATCTTCTTGTAAGTGAAAATGCCGGGGATCGTCTTGCACTCTTAAATTCAAACGGAAAGTTTCAGTCTTATATAGGTTCCAAAGGAAGAGGAACCGGACAGATGGTTGGACCTTTGTATCTCGCCCAGGATTATCTTGAAAGAATTTATGTTACAGATTACGGTAACCGCCGCGTAGATGTTTTTGATAAAAATGGTGAAGCAATCTTCTTTTTTGGAACAAAACAGGGAGATTTTGCGGGGCTTAAAGGGCCAACAGGCATTGCCGTAGTTGATGAAAGTGTATATGTCGCTGATGATCAGACTGGTGCTGTTTATGAATTTGACCGTTCTGGAAACTTTATACGGGAATTGTGTGAACCTGCTACTTTTAAAAAACCAGAAAGTATCAAAGTTTGGAATAAAAGCCTGATTATTTGTGATACAAACCGTATTGTTTCAATTTCTCAGGATACTGGTGCTTTGTTTGAATATGCAAGAACAGGAAATGCTCCAACCAGAGTTACACAGGCAAATCCTGATGTAAATGGAAATGTTATTGTTTCTGATTTTACTGCAAATGAAGTATATGTAATGTCGAAGGTTCAGGAACTTGTTGGAGGTCTTTTTGTTCAGATTGAGCAGCTTGACGCTTCAAAATTTCCTGATGTTACAGTCGAATTAAGAGTTGAAAATCGGCACAGACAGCCGGTGGTTGGTTTACAGGAAGAAAATTTTTATCTTTCTGAAAAACAGAGACCAGTTACAAACTTAAAATTTCTTGGTGCTGCATCAAATAATACAGAAGCTGATGTAACAATTATTGTTGATAATTCTCTTTCTACTGCAAAATATAAAATCGAAGTTCAAACTGCGGTGAAAGAAATTGCAGAGTCAATGAAAGGTCAAGGTGTGCTTAGAATTGTATCTGCATCTTCAATTCCAGTTACAGAATATATTGGACGGCCTGATTTACTGGGAGATTTCAATACAGATTCTCTTAAAAATAAGGCATCTTCTAAGGTTGCGGTAGATCTGGCTCTTCGTCTTGCAGCTAATGATTTAATCAATGCAGCTAAAAAAAGGGGAATTGTTTTTGTTACTTCTGGTGATGAAAATGCCTTGTCTTTTGATAAATATAATCTTACAGAATTAACTTCTTATATGAGTAATAATTCTATTTCTTTATCAGTTGTACAGGTTCAGCAGGGAGCTATGTGTACAAAACTTGCTTATATTGCAGAAAATACTTCTGGTAATAATTATTATATTTACCGCCCTCAGGGCCTTTCTGATGTTGTAAAAGATATAATTGAGCTTCCTCAGGGAATCTATCAGTTATCATTTACTTCAACAATGCAGACAAATTTTGGAACAAATTATTTACCACTTGAAGCAGAAGTTTATCTTTTGAATAGAAGTGGTAGAGACGAAACCGGATATTTTGCCCCACTAAAATAATTTTTCTATGAAGGATTAAAATTCAGCTTTTCCACCAAGACTCAGTTCTATACTTAAATTGGAAGCTGAATTTTCAACCAAATTCAGTTTTCCTGCAATTCCACTTGTGATTGTAAAATATTTCAGAAAAGAAAAATCCATATTATGCTGGTATTTGTAGTTTTGCTTTAAGATTAAATCTTTTCTGGAAATTTCAATATTCATTAAATCTTTTCTGCTAATTTCAAAATCAACTTTTCTGGCAGCTGGAATGAGCCATTTTGTAAACTCTGTTATGAAAGAAGATTTTCCAGGTCTTGAATAAATAAGTGTAATTCTGCCAGACCAGTTCATCTCTGTTTCAAGAGAGCCGTCCAAAGCACAGGTCAGTTTGGAATTATTATTCAGCATGAGTAAGGCCTGTACATAGGCTGTAAGAAGAAAACTTGTGTTTTCAGGCAAATCAAGTGGTATTTTTATAATGCCTGTGATGTTTGAAATTAATTCCTCCTGCTTAAACCAGGTAAAATATTTATTTTTGCTGTCACTTCCTAAATTGTTCAGGGATGTATTTGTTATAACCGCTTTAATCTGATAAAGATCACTGTAGTTTGCTTCATTATTGATATTTCTGATAAAGGCTAAGTTTGCGTTAGAAGGAATGTATAAATCTTTTGTATCATTAAAAAGTTTTCGTTTATAAGTCAGTTCATATTTACCTGCATATTCAGCAGAAATGTTATTTTTTAAATCTTTTTCAAAAAGTTCATAAAAAGGAATTCTTGTATAAATCCAGTTTCTGTCTTTCTGTAAATTAAAGAAAGTTTGTGCATCACTTATGTAAGAGCCACCTTCTGAAATAAAAGAACTTCCACCACCTGTACGGTCCATATTAAAAGAAATTGAAGAATCGCTCAGAGTAAAAGGCAGTGAAAGGTTGATTTTTGTTGTATCAGTAAAAAGCTGGCTGGATGAATTGTTATAATATCCTTTTAAGCTGTATTCAATTTCTGGTTTAAAATTTGCAAAAGGTGTAATTCCCTGTATTTTTGTTTTTAGAAGACTGTTTCGGAAAGATGCTTTTTCTTCTCCTGCTGAAAATTCCAGTTTAGAAATATCATACCATCCGTAAAAATAATTATCATAATTGTATTTTGTAAGATTGTTTTTGCTTGTATTTATTTTTTGATTTATTTTAAGGCTGCCTGTCCAGTTTAGGCCGCTTTTTTCAGAAAACTTAAGATTTAATTTTGAATCAGCAAGACTTTCCTGTGTCCTTATTGAATAGTTTTCTTCGGCTTTGGTTTCAAAACTCAGGGTGTATGGTACTTTTAGTGGTGAAAAATCAATCGATAATTTATCATTTTTTTTGAGTGATGAATCAGTTTTATTAAAGCGATAGTTTTCTTCCAGAGATATAAGTGAGAATAAGGCTTCTTCAGATTTTACAGAATGACCTGCACTTGTAAGATTAATATTTTCAAAAGATGTATCAGCAGTCAAAATAAGATTTGCAAGGGTAATTCCGCTTTCTGCATATGTTGAAGAATTAAAATCAGGCTTTTCAAAATGAGAAAGACTCTGACTTGCATTGAGGCTTGCATGGAAATCTTTAATAAGTGAGTAATTTTTTATAGCAAGAATATTTCCATCTTTTTTATAAGAACTTGTAAGATTATTTTGAAGGGTCATGTAAAAATCAGTTTCGCTGCAGGTAAGGTCATTGAGGCAGAAACTTCCTTTTTTATAAATTGAAGTTCCCTGAATGGTATTAAGAATGATTTTTTCACGGCCAGGAAGAACTTTTGAGTTTATATATAATTCATATGTGCCTGAAGAAAGTTCTGCATCATCGAGATAAACTTTTTTTGTTTTGTTATTAATTTTAA
>CAMPAL010000199.1 GCA_946631855.1 uncultured Treponema sp.
CCAAATGTAATCTTTGATGATCCTAAAACCCGGGATACTTTTAATTATGGAATGAAATTTATTTCACTGGCAGATAAATTAAAACTTAAAAAGAACAAAGTTGATATCCAGCCGCCTGATTCTACACTTATTGATTTAACTTTAAGCGAAGAAGAAATTCTTGCAAAAATGCATGCAAAATGGCGTTATAACATCAGATTAAGTGAAAAAAAAGGTGTAAAAATCCACAAATACTTAGGAAATGATGTCAACTTGTCTGAAAAAATAGACAAATTTTACTCATTAACAAAAGAAACTAACGCCAGAGACGGAAATTCCAGTCATGCAAAAGGCTATTACTTAGATTTAATCACTTCTTCGGCAAAAGAAATTGAAGCTGGCCAGGATGTGCCACAAATCAGTCTTTATATTGCAGAACATGAAGGGGATGAAATTGCAGCAATTATGACTTTATTCAGCCATGATGAAGCAATTTATCTTTATGGAGCATCAAGCAATCAGAAAAGAAATCTGATGCCAAATCATCTTTTACAATGGACAGCCATGAAAGATGCAAAAGCCTACGGTAGCAAAATTTATGATATGTACGGCATGCCTCCTGAAGGCAAAGATGAAAAACACCCTATGCATGGACTTTATATGTTCAAGGCAAACTTTGGTGGTCACAACATTCACCGCACAGGTTCCTGGGATTTACCTTTAAAAGGTGTCTATAAATTTTATAATCTTGCTGAAAAACTGCGTGCCTTCTGGTTTAAAAAAGTTATAAAAAAATTCAAAGGACGATAATTTTATTTCTGGAAAATCATATGAAAAATCTTTTTAATAAAAATATAGCAACATTTGGAGTAGCGGGAAATTTTACAGGCCATCTGGAACAGGCAGGAGAAGCTGTAGATTTTGTAAACATGAAAACAGAAAAAGCCAATGCTCCAAAAGCAATTTTTCCAACTTATCTTCCAAAAACATCAGCTTCAAAAGAAACTCCCGATTTTCTTCATACTTTTCCTTTTGATTCTTCAAAAATAATTTTTCCAGCCGGAGAGGAAAAATTACAGATAGAGCCAGAATGTGCCTTAATTTTTGATGCAGTTTGGGAAGAAGACAAGCTTACAAACCTAAAGCCTTTGGTTTTTAGTGCATCAAACGACTGTTCAATCCGCAAAGCAGGTGCAAAAAAAATCAGTGAAAAAAAGAATTGGGGTCCTTCTTCAAAAGGTTTTTCAGATAATCTCATTAAACTTGACGGTTTTGAACCTGGCTGCCTTCTGGATGATTACCGTATTGCATCCTTCCTTATTAGAGACGAAAAAGTTTATTCCTACGGAGAAGACAGTGCTGTAAGAAACTATTCATATATATATGATGAACTTATAAACTGGATGCTTGATAAATTTAATAATCAAAAAGATGAAGGCCCTGCACAAGACATCCATTCTTACCTGCTGGAATCTGGAAGGCCTGAAAAAATCATGGTTTCTATCGGGGCTACAAGATACACAGAATGGGGTGAAAGTAACTTTTTACAAAATGGTGACAAAGCCCTGGTAATTCTTTATCCCGAATCGCTTTACTCAAAAGAAGATATTATCAAAGCTGTAGAAACAAATGATTTGGATTCTCCTGCTATTTCAGTATTGTCTCAGACTGTTCAATTGTAGCCTGATCTGGAAAAATTTCTTTTAATTTTTCCAGACTCATTTTTATTTCTTCGGCGTTTTCACCAGCAATAATACATTCACAAAAACCTTTTTCTCTTTCCTGTTTTGCAGCAAGATCATTCACCTGATTAAGAAGTTTGATATTTTTGATTACAGAAACTTTTTCCATATCATCATCATTAAGAATAGGAAGTTTTAATGAAAGAGATGGTTTTACGGGTGGGAAAGTCTCTTCTTTAATGCAGGAATTATAAATTAAATCAAAAACAGAAAGTCCCATAGCCTGTGAATATAAATAAGACATACCGCTTAAACGGGGATTAATTTCAATAATGTACCATTTTGAATCTAAATAAATTAAATCAACCTGAGCAGCACCTTTCAATTCAAGGACTTCTGCCAGTCTTTCCATCAGATTTTTTAATTCGTCTGTTAAAGGATAAGGACCATACTTTGCACTTTGTTTAGGACTTGTTATTCCATACTGGTTCAAACTGAATCTGAAAGGAGGTAAAATCTGATAGTGTCCAGGATATCCATAAATTTCAAGACCAAACTGCTGCCCGTCAAGATATTCTTCCACAAGACGGTTAGAATTATTTCTTTTAGAATTAAGATAAGCAAGGGCCTCACCATATTTGTGAACGACTGTCATACCATAAGAACTTAATCCGACAGTATCTTTAATAATTAAAGGAAGTTTTAGTTTTTCCAGCTGAGATTTTATACTGTCTTTATAAACATTGTTAATTACATCTTTATGACTGCCTGCACAAAAGTATAAATCGTGATCAACATAGAGGGCTTTGGAAATATTAAATCCTTCCTGTAATAATTTCTGATGGGTTCTGTATTTATCAAAACAGAGCAGGGAAGTTTCAACCGAATGATAAAGACATTTAACACCTTCTTTTTCAAGTATTTCAGCAATAAGGGCATCATTTACAGAAAGCCAGTCAAAAGGGGCTGTCCAGAAAGTAAGAGGTATTACAAAATCAGGCTGAACTTCAAGAATTTTTGCGGCAAAATCATTAACAGAAAGCGATAAATCCACTTCTACAGCACTTTCTTCTGGCATAAAAGTAGCAGGAAATTTTGTAAAACAGAAGAAAGAATCCTGGGGATGCTTTTTTACAAAAGTTTGAAAAAGGCTTTCATTTGAAGGAAGGACCTTTAATTTATAAGTATCTTTATCAAAAAAATTTGAGTTACTGCTGTAAAATACAATTTTCATTTTTTATAACCAGAAGAAAGAATTAAATCGATTGAATCATTATACAGTTTTTCTTCATCTTTGCTCAGTAAATCTTTATCATATAGGGCTTTCTCAAAAAGAAAAGCTGTATCATCTGTATTTTTCATCAGGGATTTGTCTTCAAAAGTAGAAAAATAAATCTTTATCAAATTACAAAATTCCATTGGAGCCAGATTATTTGTATATCTGATTTCTCTGGCAGAAGCCCATTCAATTAAAAGCATAAAACGTTTTGTAAGTCTGTCCACCTCATCCCGTTTCACCTTTGATCTTTTAGATTTCTTCAAAAATTCTTCAATTTCACTTTTAAAAGTTTTAGAATCGACCTTAGCATATTCAGATGAAGATTTATTTCCCTTAAAAATAAAATTAAACAAATCTCTAAAACCATCAAAAATGCGGTGCATAAATTTTGTAAATTTTCTTTCTTTCCAGTAATTTTTCCAGTCATCGGTAAAAAATGGACGAATAAGAAAAAATAAAAATCCTACAATAGCAAAAGTCAGAGCAATTATTTTTAAGATTTTAAAAATCAAATCAAGAGGAATATTTAATTCTTTAGCTTCTTCCTTCTGAAGTTGGC
>CAMPAL010000200.1 GCA_946631855.1 uncultured Treponema sp.
AAGAAAGACGTCCAAAACCTTCAGGAATATCCATTTCATCAGTCAAAGTAATGTGCAGATAATCATCTGTATGCTGATCCTGCAATGGATTCTGAAACATCAGCTCCTGAAAAGTACCCCTAAGTTCCCTCATCTCCCTCAAAGGTTTTAAAGGAATAGAAGTATATTTTACATACCCTTTTGGTCCAAGCTCCACCAGTCCCAGTCCTTTTTTATGATTAACTTCAGAAAAGGAATATTTCAAAGGAGTACCGCAGTAACGAACTTCCTCGCGGCAGACAGACTGAGGACCGTGAATATGACCTAAAGCAACATAATCAAAAGCATCAAACAAAGAGGCATTTACATTTTCTGAACCACCAACGTACAGTTCTTCTGATTCACAGGTTTTAGCACCTGTTACAAACTGATGAGCCAGTAAAACATTCCTTTCATCCTTATTCAGTTTTATTTGAGACAGAGCAAGTCCTACCGCATCAGAAAAAGTATTTACCTTTTCTTCGGGAAAAACCTGACGTACAGAAGATGGTTTTATGTAAGGAAGAAGATAAAAATTAACAGGTCCTTCTGAATCTTCCAGAGTTACACACCTGATATTTCCATCATAAACTGGAGCCATGTAAACCTTACTCAAAGTCATAAGATTTGCTCCGAATGTCAGTCGTTCAGGAGAATCGTGATTTCCGCTTATAACTAAAACAGGAATAGAACGTTCAGAAAGCCTGCTTAAAAAAGAATCAAAAAGATTTATAGCATCAACAGGAGGAATGGGCTTATCATAAATATCTCCTGCCAGCAAAACTGCATCAGGCTTTTCTTTATCAATGATTTTTATGATTTCGTCAAAAATATAAATCTGATCTTCAATCATTGAACATTCATTTACCCTGATTCCAAGATGAAGATCTGCCATGTGAATTAATTTCATTTTTCCCTTTCCTATATTAAATATAACATATTTAAGGGAGAAAGACTGTGTTTAATTTTAAAAAATTTAGTTTGCCTTCCAGCTTCTTAAATAAAGTTCTTTATCACTGAAGATAAAATATAAATCGTGCAAACCATCCAGAGAAGCAGAAAGTTTAAGAGAAACTTCTTCATAATCACAGGAAGAAACTTCAGCTTTTGAAATGCTTTCTGATGAAATTTTATCCACCCTTAAATGAACTTCCCCTTTTCCCTTAAGTTCCAGCAAAAATTCCCGGGCATCCTTATTAAAATCAATGTTTTTTACAAGAATCCAGGCCCCGCAATCATCAGATTTGACTGCAATCTGCCCGCTGCCAAATTTTTCATTTTCATAAGAAACATCTGCACTTGTAAAGATTGTACTTGCGGGTATTTTTTCATAAGGATTAAAACATTTAAGTGGTGAAAGGCCTTTTCTGCTTCCCCTGCATAAATTGATAGTTACAGAAGCTTCATCAACATCAGCCTTATCCATACAGATACTTCTAAATCCACCATTCGAGTTTGTATTCTCCTGAAGTGTCAAAGTGTGATAAAGGATGTACCACTGGTTCATATATTTTGCCAGATGAGTATGATTGTTACTGTAGTTAAGCCCCTGTTCTCCAGGATTCAAAAAATAATGATTTTTATATTCCCAGGAATCTGCTATTAATGGAGTTTTTGAAACCAGACAGGCCATAGAACATGCAGGAGGAAGAGGTGCAGAATAAGGCCATTCTTTTCTTTCCACCCAGCTGTTGTTATACGAAAAAACATAAGTGCCGTTTATAAAATTCAAATCACTTGCTTCAAAAAAATATGGAGCCTTTATTTCAACAAAAGAAGAAGCCAGAGAAATCATATCCTTTCCAAGTTTTACCAGTCTTGCAGTTCCTGGATAAAGTTCTGTTCCCTTTTTTGTAATGCCTCCACCAAAAGAAAGCCAGGCATCCCCCTTATCATCGATACAAACTCCAGGTCCAAAAGGATTAGAAACATCTTCAATTCCCTTCATTCCAGTTTCAATTAATGGTTTATCAAGAGGAGAAGTCCAGGGCCCAAGAGGATTTGTTGACGTAAGAAGGCCAATTCCACATCCGTTATTTGAAAAATACATGTAAAAATGTGTAAGGCCATCAGCTTCCCTGCGAGATACAATTGCAGGAGCCCAGGAAGATATGATAAAAGAGGCAGCAGCTTCAACATCTATATATCCGTGATAAGTCCAGTTGACTAAATCATCTGTAGAAAAACAAACAATAGATTTTATAAGCTCATAAGTGTTTTTTCCACCGTCCCCGACGAGTTTATACTGTTGATTATCATTTGTTCCGTAAACATAAAGTCTTCCCTCATACTCTATTCCATAAGGATCTGCACAAAAAACATTAGAAAGCAGAGGGTTTGCTGTATTCATATTTTTGTAAAACTTTCGACTGATTCGCATAACTCTATATAAATTATAACTCTAAAATTCAGGTCGAATGTTTTTTTTAAGTTTGATAATTTGATTAAAAGTTTGAGATTTTTAGACAGAGTGATATTTAACTGCCAGGCCTTTCACCAGCCCGGCAGAAAAATCTAACGGCTTACCATTTCGGCATAATATCCATTTTTTGCCATCAGTTCTTCATGATTTCCATGTTCAACAATTTCACCATGATCTACATAAAAAATCTGATCTGCATTTCTGATTGTTGAAAGACGATGGGCAATTATAAAACTTGTCCTGCCTTTCAACAGTTCATTCAAACCTTTCTGTAAAGCCTTTTCGGTGTGAGTATCAACAGAAGAAGTTGCTTCGTCCAGAATCAAAATTCGAGGATCACTCAAAAGAACCCGGGCAAAAGAAATAAGCTGTTTCTGTCCCTGACTCAATCCACCACCATTAGCACTAAGAATGGTATTATAGCCTTCCGGGAAAGCTGAAATAAAATCATGTGCCTGAACTGTTTTAGCAGCAGCAATACATTCTTCATCTGTAGCATCCAGACGACCATATCTGATATTTTCCATGATCGAACCACTAAAGAGGAAGGAATCCTGAAGCATAACGCCAACCTGCTTACGGATAGACTTTATCTGCAATTCCTGAATATCAATTCCATCTATCAGAATTTTTCCATCATCAGGATTATAGAAACGGCTCAAAAGATTTACAATTGTAGTTTTTCCAGCACCTGTAGGACCAACAATAGCCAGAGTCATTCCCGGAGTAATCACAAAATTTACATCTTTCAAAACTCTTGTTCCAGGTTCATAGCTGAAGTTTACATGATCAAAAGTAACATGCCCTCTGATTGGTGGAAGTTCTTTTGCCCCAGGACGATCAGTAATATCTTCCGGTTCATCCAGTAATTCAAGAATTCTTTCTACATAAGCACCAGTTGTTACCATAGAGTTGTAAAAATTTCCAAGATTCTGAATAGGGAACCAGAAACGCCAGATATAGCCTGCAAAAGCAACAAGAGTTCCAATTGTAATGGATTTTCCAAGCCAGCTTATACCAATAAGATAAACA
>CAMPAL010000201.1 GCA_946631855.1 uncultured Treponema sp.
TTGATTCAGAATATCGGTGAGCTACATGAACTTTTTCTCCCCCCTGAACAGAATTGCCTGTTGCAGTATTATCTACTTTACAAATTTCAGGTTTTACTGGATTTACAGATTCATCAACCATGCCAGACCACTCTTCAAAGTTGTTCCATTCATAGTGATTATTTCTTGTTTTTCCTCCTTCAGCCGGCCAGTAATCTGTAAAACGGGTACCGGTCATAATGGAATTAATATTGAAAGCAAAATTATCATTGTATTTATTTTCTTCCTTATTCCATACCCTGCCACAAGAAATTCCGTTTACAAACAAAGGAACTTTTTTACATTCTGATTTCTTGTATGGTGAAATCTTCTTCCACCAGTCACTGTCTGTATCCATTGACACTTTTGAAGCAATTTCCTTAAACCAGTCTGGAGCACGGTCATCTACCAGAACTTCAAGAATAACACCGTCTTTCATTGCAACTCTGTGTGTTACAACCCATTTTTTACCATCAATGATTGAGCTTGCAGCGAAAACTTTTCCGCCTAAAGCAAAAATAAACATCAGAATGCTTATTCTCATGATTTTATTTAATTTAGTCATTTAAAATCCTCCTTTTATTACTATTTTATAAAATGACTTAATTCTTATTCAATTTTTGTGAAAACGAATTTTCCGCTTATGGTAACGGCTGCACCAGGACTTATTTCACTTGGGTAGGAGCCTGAACTCATAAAGAGCTTGAAAAGAAAATATGTTCCGGCTCTTTCTTCTGGGATTGTTACAATCTTTTCAAATGTTTTAGTAGAGCCGTCAAAGCCTTCTTCAAAATACCATCCGTAGTCTTCCAGACTGATCCACTTATTGTTTATTACAGACTGTGTTCCTACGCTTTTTATTACTTTTTCTGAAGCATTGTTTTTCTGAGGACTTACCGTCAATTCAAATGAACAGGCAACCTTGTCTCCCTCTTTTAATATGAGGCTGTCGTCTGTCGGTGGAAAATAAAGGTTGTATTGATCAGTGCTGGTCAGCTGAACCTTGTTTAGGGTTATGGTCAAGGTTTTGCCGTCGCACTCCGAAGTCATGGATTTATTGCTTTCATGATTTTTCCACATGACATAGGACTTCTTTCCGTTTGACCAGTAACTTTTGAAATCAGGTCCTCTTTGTGAAAAAGCAGAAATATAAAAATCTTTCATTTCTGCTTTGTAAGCCTTGTCTTTGCTGCATAAAATCTTTTTAGGGGCATAACAGATTTCAAAATACCCCTCCTGACTATATCTGTCTCCATATTGTTTTTTTATGGCAGTTAAATCTGTGTTTGCTCCAAGCTCCTTGAACCATTTTGGTGCAGTTCTATTAACCAGAATCTCAAGAACTTCATCTTTTGAATTTTGAATTCTTTGTACTATGAAAAGATTATCAGCATCATTTTCTATTGTTTCTGATTTACCGGGATTTTTTATTTCATCATTTATTTCAGAAAAGTCTGCTATTGCATTGTAAGACAGGCTGTTTTTTCTTGATTGACTTGCTTCATCTATCCAATAATCTAAGAAAGGCGAACCAAGAAATGATTTGATTTCAGAATTAAATAATCCTGTAAAGTCATTGTTATTATCAAGTTCTGCTGTACATTCCAGCTGGTTGACTATTATAAAAGCCTTTGCTGCGTTACCGTCTTTGTAAGGAGAAAACTTCTGCCATGTAGAAGAATTTGAATCCAAAGAAGCATGGGCAGCCGCAAGTTTAAACCATTCGGGGGCTTTTGCTTCAGTACAGATTTCCATAATTACACCGTCATTCATGACATAACGGTGAACTACCTCGTAGTCTTTTGCTTTTACACCGGCTGCAAAAACAGGCACTGTAAAAACACAAAAAGAAAGTGCAATAAAAGCAAGAATTGATTTTTTCATTTTTCCTCCGATTTCAATTTTACATCAGAAGAAAAGTTTTGTAGTTAGAGAAAAATAATCAAAATTTGATGAATTTTTTCACTATTCTTGGGTTACAAATTATTAAAGTTTATTTCCCCAAATATCACCAAACCTGATCATTAGTTCTTTTTTGCTGGTTACTCCAAGCTTTGAGAGAATTCGAGTTATATAGTTATCTACCGCTCGTTCTGTAATTCCCATAGTTCTGGCAATTTCTTCTTCGGTTTTATGTTGAAAAAAGAGACCTGTTAATTCACGTTCACGTTTTGTAAGACTCTGGTAAAGGTTTGTATAAATTATATAATCTGAAGTAAGGCTTTCTTCCATAAAAAAAATACCGTCACCAGCCTTTTTCATTGCCTGAAGCAGAACGTCTAAATCTGCATTTTTAGAAACATAAGCAGCAGCTCCAGAAGCAACAGCCTGCTCAACAATACCCGCTCCTTTAAACATGGAATAGCATATGCTGTACAATCTGGGGTAATTTTCTTTTATAAAACTGATAAGAGAAAGTCCATCTGCATCATCAGCTTTGTCTCCAAGATTTATATCCACAATACAGATAAGAGGCTCATAATCTGTACTCCTGCAATAATCAGCTAGAAAAACTTTTGCCTCATCTATACTGGCAAAAGTTCCTGAGCAGTGGAAATCACTCTTTTCTTCTATTATTTTACTTACACCCTGACGTACAAGGTTGTGGTCTTCAATCATTATAAAATTCATAACAGTTTTTTCTCCTTAAAAATAAACAGGCATTTCAAGGCTTTAAGCAATGTGTGCCTTGACCTGGCCGTATATTACTTTTATTTATTTTCCAATTTTAATTTTAACTTCCGTACCCTCGTCTGGTTCTGAAATAAATTTTATACTTCCGCCGATTTCGTTCAATCGAAGTTTTATATTCTGCAGACCAAAGTGAAGATTTTTTATACTTGTGATTTTTGATGAGTTCATCTGTTCGAGAAGCTTTGAATCAATTCCTTTTCCATCATCCGAAATGAAAACTAAAA
Organism: uncultured Treponema sp.; assembly: GCA_946631855.1. Taxonomy (GTDB): domain Bacteria; phylum Spirochaetota; class Spirochaetia; order Treponematales; family Treponemataceae; genus Treponema_D. The sequence continues at coordinate 2,937 of CAMPAL010000201.1, forward strand.
GTCCATGTTTCAATTTGTCGGCGGCTGTTGGATTACGAATTAAAATAGTTACTTCGCCTGCTTGGCTGTGTTTTTCGATATTTGCAAGCAGTTCCATAATAATTCTAAAAAGATGATGAAAGGTAATTTGTGGCAGCGAATCAAAATCTGCATCTTGTGTAATTACAAGAGAGCATTCGATACCAGTGCGCTTCTGGTAATTATCGATTGAATTTTTTAAGGCTTGAGGAAAGTTTCCCTTATCCATGTTTATTGAAGAAAGTGTGTAACAGGTATTTCGCAGATTTTCTATACATTCGGTCTGGTTTGATTTGATTTCTTTTGCAAGTTCTTCATCTGAAACTTTTTCCGCAAGAATTGAAACATAACGCATCTGCTGGGCAACAGAATCATGAAGCTCTAGTGCAATACGGCGGCGTTCCTCTTCCTGACCTTTATTTGTTGCTTTTAGGATTTTTTCAATTTCGATTCTGCGTGCATAAGTAAGATGATAAAAAAACAAAAGTGCAAGAACAA
>CAMPAL010000202.1 GCA_946631855.1 uncultured Treponema sp.
TGCTACCGAATTAACTGGTGCTTCGCTGGATGAAATTCGTAAGGTTCTGGAAGAAGTTTTACAAAATACAAAAGTAAATGTTGCCAGTGTAGAAAGCATTAAGATGCCTGTTCAGCAGGTTTCGGAAGATTTGCCTGAAGATGCAGAAGAAATTGAAGAAGCAGAAGAAGTTGAAGAAATTGATGAAATTGATGAAATTGAAGATGCAGAAGATCTTGATGAAGTTGAGGAAATTGAAGATGCAGATGAAGTTTCCGATGCTGAAGATGTTGATGAAGTAGAAGAAATAGAAGAAGCAGAAGAGATTGACGATGCAGAAGAAGTTGAAGAGATTTCTGATGCGGAAGAAGTTTCTGAGAGTCAGGAAGAAACTGAAGATGAACAGACAGAAGAAATAGAAGATGCCGAAGAGATTGACGATGCAGAAGAAATAGAAGAACTTTCTGACGCAGATGAAGAAATTGAAGATGCGGAAGAAGTTATAGAAGATGCAGAAGAAGTCATTGATGATGTAGAAGAAATAGAAGAAGAAACTCCAGCACCGGAAGATACTTCTGAACTTGTAGAAGATCCGGAAGATATAGAAACAATTGATGATGTTGAAGAACTTGGAGATGATGACCTTGAAGTCCTGGATGAAGTACTGGAACTTGATGAAGAAGTTGATTATGATAAACCACCAAAGTTCCATGCCGACGCCGCAATCGCAATGCTTTTAAATCAGCCGGAATATATTTATCGTCCAACTAACGAAACTTATTTCGCTTCAGAAAATTTTGCCACAGTCGATAATATTGGAGCCGAAGAACTGATAATTGGTGCTGAAATTTCCCGTTTCACTTTGATTCCTGAATCAGGAGAACTTTTCCTTGTACACCAGCTTCCAGAAATGCCTGAGCCTGAGGTGGAAGAAACTGTAACTAAGGCAGAAGGAACTGAACCAAAGGCAGAGGAAACTGTAACTAGTACAGAAGACACTCTGGACGAGGTGGAAGAATTGACTGATGAAGTTCCTGAATCAAATTTAAAAGAGTATTATTCTATGACAAATTTTGCAGATAACCTTACTTTAGAAACTCCTGAACTCGAAGCCGCTTCTATGCCTGAAAATGCCATTGTAGAAGTTGATGGAGTTTTCTCAATCTCAAATAATCTTGATTTTAAATCAGTAAAACAGGACATGGATTTTAAAGCTCTGGTTGATTCTGTTTTATAGACATTTTTGCTGGTCTGTTTAAAAAAAATCTGTAATTTATTATAATTCCTTTATGCAAATTGAATTAAAGGATTTAGTTAAGACTTATAACTCCGCAGATGGACTTTCTCAGGTAAAAGCTGTAGATGGAGTTTCTTTGACAATACCTTCCAACGAAATTTTTGGAATAATTGGTAAGAGTGGGGCAGGAAAATCTTCTCTGGTAAGACTCATAAGTATGATGGAACATCCTGATTCTGGTCAGGTTTTATATGATGGAGAACGGGTTGATAATTTAAGTGAAAAAGAACTTATTTATAAACGACGCCGTATTGGAATGATTTTTCAGAATTTCAATCTTTTTAGTTCCCGTTCAGCTGCCCAGAATATTGCCTATCCAATGGAAATTTGTGGAGTAGCTCAGAACGAAATTAATCAGAGAGTTGATGAACTACTGGAAATTGTAGAATTGTCTGACAGAAAAAACGCCAGAATTTCAACCTTGTCTGGTGGACAGAAACAGAGAATTGCGATTGCACGTGCTCTTGCAAATAAACCGGATATTCTTTTTTGTGATGAAGCAACTTCTGCCCTGGATCCACAGACAACTACATCAATCTTAAATCTTATTCGTAAAATTCAGTCCCAGATGAATCTTACAGTTGTAATGATTACTCATCAGATGGAAGTTGTGCGTGATGCCTGTTCCAGAGTTGCAGTTGTAAATGAAGGTAAGGTAGTTGAAACAGGAAATGTAAATGATATTTTCTTAAATCCAACAAGTCCTGTTACAAAAGATTTTATTTCTCATATTGGTTCAAGTCAAAATACTTCAAATATTGGAATTATCCGCTGGTCAATGGAAGGCGGACAATATGAACTTAGTTTCCCAACAGAACAGCAGGGAGCTCCAGTTTTGAGTAATGTTGCCAAGAAGTTTGATGTAGAGTTTAACATCAGGGCAGCAGGCGTTCAGCAGCTTACAGAAGGAACTGTTGGAAAAATGATTGTTGATTTTAATGGTTTCGAAGTTAAAAAAGCTTTGGAATATCTTAATGAACAGGGAATAATCGTACAGAAGGTTGGTGAATAGAATGAGTCCAGAAGTTGTAAAATATTTTAATGTAATTGGCCTTGCGACTGGTCAAACTCTTATAATGGTATTGTTCTCCACCATGTTTAGTCTGGTTTTGGGTTTCCCTTTGGGAGTAATTCTTTGCACAACAGATGCTTCAAGCGGACTTAGACCAAGAAAGGTATTAAATCAGGTTTTGTCTGTTATCATTAATATTTTAAGAGCAATTCCTTTTGTAATTCTTGTAATTTTACTTTTCCCATTTACACGTGTTCTTGTTCACACTGCAATTGGTACAAAAGCTTCTATAGTTCCTCTTACAATTGCTGCAGCTCCTTTTGTTGCCAGAGTAATTGAATCAAGTTTGAAAGAAGTTGATCCTGGTGTGATTCAGGCTGCCCGATCAATGGGGTCTACCAATTCTCAGATAGTTTTCAAAGTTTTAATTCCAGAAGCTCTACCTTCAATCATAAATGGTGTCACTTTGACTATTATTAATCTGATTGGTTATTCTGCTATGGCAGGAACAGTCGGCGGTGGTGGACTTGGTGATGTTGCAATCCGTTATGGATACCAGCGTTATCGGGTTGAATACATGGTTGGTTCTGTAGCAATTATTTTGATTCTTGTAGAAATAATTCAGGTGATTGGAACTGCCTTGAGTAATCACATGCAGTCAAAAAGATAAAAAAAAACTTTGATTTTTTTCTAAGAGATCATTCAAAGTTCTAAATCTATTTTCTTTTTCCTGGTATTCTTTCAACTGAAATTATCTTTTTACTGCATACCAAAATTTCAAGTATCATAAAATAATTAAGTTTTTATGATACTTGAATAATACATCCTTATCCTACCTGTGCATCTGGCTCAGCCTTTTCTTTCACAAAAGCCTGTTTAATTGCTAAACCAACTTCCTTACAATCATCAGAAAAATCCTGTCCGTTTTTTTTAAGTTTGTCCTTTACATTCTTCAATGCTGGCTTTTTTTCTGCATAATCTGAAATCATTTTACCTGTAATTACAAGTGCAGTTGCTGTAAAACAAGTACCTAATACTCTCTTTATCATATTGACTCCTTAGAAACTTCATTAGTTTCTAAAACAAAGATAATACAAGAGGTATGCCAAGCAGAGGTATAGGTGAAAAATAATCTTTAAATATTTTATTTATTTATGA
>CAMPAL010000203.1 GCA_946631855.1 uncultured Treponema sp.
CAGAAGAGTTCAGTCTCATATCAAGAGGATCGTCATAACGGAAAGAAAAACCACGTTCAGATTTTTCATAATGAAAAACCGAAATTCCGAGATCAAAAAGAATTATATTTGGACGCTTATATTCAGATGGATAATCAGCATAGAAATCCTGAAACCAGCCATTATAAAAATGTATGCGGTCGCCAAACTCAGCCAGTCTCTCTTTAGCACGTGCCTGAATAACCTTATCAGCATCAAGCCCAATAACAGAAAGAGACGGATATTTTTTCAAAAAATTATAAGTATGGCCACCCTCTCCCAGAGTTGAATCAATCATCAAAGCTTCTGATTCGAATGATTCACCAACTGGCGAAAGATATTCCAGACACTCATTTAATAAAACCGGAGTGTGTACGATTTCCACTTTTTAATCCCACCTAATTTTAAAAAGTTTTAAAAATTAATATCGTTGAATTCCTCAGCTGCATCGCGGAACGAATCCTCGGTCTCAGCCAGGTAATCCTTATAAGTCTGGGAATCCCAAAGCTCCATGTACTTTGCAATACCAAGAACTACACAGTCCTTAGAAAGATTTGCATATTCACGAAGACTCTGCGGAATGGAAAGTCTGCCGTTCTTATCGAACTCAACAGGCTGTGCAGGTGCAATAAAATGACGTACAACATTCAAGCTACGACTTTTCATCATTGAAGCATTGCTCATAAGCTTAGTCTGAAAAGCCTCCCATTCATCAGTAGTAAAAAGCCATAAGCAGCGATCTAAACCCTTGGTAACCATAACTACGTTTTGATTTACAGCCGTTCTCAATTTTACAGGAAACGAGACACGACCTTTGTCATCAATCGTATTATTGTATTCACCAGTTAACAGATTCATACCCACTTACATCCACTTTTTACCACTTTTTCCCACTTAACTACCATTTTATACCAAAAATTCCTAAAGTCAATGCTTTTTTTAACCGATAAATAAAAAAAATTTTTGATTTTTTTGATTTTACTTATACGGTTAAATACTATACTCTTTGACACGCTGTATATGGGGTTCTCTACATTAAATGAAAGCAAACTACACAATTCTCTAAAAATTCTATATCAGGAGATTTATGAAGGTCAGACTGAAGTAGAACAAGACGGTCATATCTATGACATTGTTTCTAAAAACGGGAATGTAATTGAAATTCAGACAAAAAATCTTGCAAAGCTTCTTCCAAAAATTCTGGATACAATAGAGAAAGGTCATAATGTAAAATTAGTTCACCCTATTCCAGTAATCACAAGAATTGAACTTCAGGATGAGAATGAAAAAATAATATCAAACAGAAAAAGCCCTAAAAAAGGAAGTATATATAGTATATTCCGTGAGCTTACAGGAATCTACCCTCTTATAACAAACCCGCATTTTTCACTGGAAGTCCTGGAAATAGAAATGACGGAAGAACGGACACGCACCACAGAACCCGTGCAGTCCAAAAACGGCCGCCGACGTTTCCGCCGCAACTGGATCAAAACCGGGAAAAGACTGGATTCAATAATTAATACAACAAGATTTTCAAAGCCAGAAGATTACTTAAAACTCCTTCCACCTCTTCCCCAGCCGTTCTGTGCAAAAGATTTAAAAGCAGCCTTAGACAAAAATCCCGACATCCCCAAGCGCACCGCCGACGCCCACCTCATCGTGTGGGTTCTGTCCCACGCAGGCCTGATCGAGCAGGTAGAAATGAATGCACGGTCAAAGTTTTACATGGTGGTTTCGACCCTTCGACCAGGCTCAGGGGCCGCAGGCTCAACCACCGTCGATCCCTGAGCGGAGTGGTTACTGAGCGGAGCCGAAGTATCGAAGGGACAAAAAAAAAAGACCGTCCCCTTCGGAACGGTCTTTCTTTTGCATGATTTATAGAAGACTACCAGTTATCAGCCATATCGTCTTCGTCGTGGTTTTCCATATCATAAAGGTCTGTTACACAGCGGAGGTCATCAAAGTACATATAGTATGTACCACGAGCCTGCATTGGGTTACAGTCTACACGGAAACCAAGAATCTTAAGACCTGGCTTATCACCGTAGTATGCACTACTCTGAACAATACCATGTTCTCCATCTGGACTTGGTGGAACTACACAAATAAGCTTTTTCCATCCTGAGAATCCAAGGCTTCCCATGTAAAGCTCAAAGTTACGTCCGAAATAGTCCTGAACAAGGCAGTACAATTCGTGATCCTGGTTACGTCCACAAACCCATACAGAGATAGTTTTTGTAGTACCCTCAATAGCGAGAGGACGACCAGACTTAATTGTAAATGAGTTCTTACCACGGCGGAAGAAGTCAACTCTTACACCAAGAACCTGTGTATCTTCATCTTCTTTTCCTTCATCATCAGGAAGAGGCTCCTTCATAGCAGGATTACCTTCAAAAAGACGACTTGTAATTACACCATCATCAGCTGACATGTGAACGTTCCAAGAACCTTCACGTTCAAACTTATCAATAGAAACTTCACGCAATGCAGATTCAGCAGAATCAGCACCTACATTTTCAGGGTTAGGCTCCTGAAGGCTTGAATTCTGTGCAAAAACCAAACCAGCAGCGAGCACAGCAAGAATACTAAAAGTTACAAGCTTTTTCATTTTGCATCTGCCTCCGAAACTTCATCTGAATCAGAACTATCACCAAAATCAACTTCGTTCAATTCATAACCATCGTAAATCAAAGAAAGTGAGTTTGTTGTATATTTAATCTGATCAAAGTAAATAACAAAGTTATCAACATACTCTTCAGCATCTGAACGGATTCTGAAACCTACAAATGTAAGGTTCTCAGGACCAGAACGAAGATGTGAACTCTGCTGAATCCAGCCAGGAATATTTATTATAATATTTTTCCAACCATGGAAAGCAAGACTTCCAGCAGGAAGAACTTTTACAGTTCCAAGAGCATCTCTTACCATTACTTCAAGGTAGTAGTTATAACCAGCACCCCAGATCCAGAAGTCCATCTGAGAAACGATTCCTACGAAAGGAATTTCAAAAGACTTTCCGTCTGCAGTAGGATAAACTTCGAACCAGTTATCACCCTTGCGTTTGAAAGCAGTTTTTACACCGTAAACTTTAAATTCCTTATCTTCGCCTTTGTGGAGCTGTTTTAAAGAATTTGGAATTCCTTCAAAATAACCAGTCTTTGGATATCCGTCAGCAATAAAGCGGCTTGATCCAACGTCCCAATCCCAGCTATAAGCCTTTCCATTGTACATATAATTCTGCGAACCTGCAGAATCAAAATCATCCAATACGAATGTCTCAATGCTGCGTGAATTAGGCTGAGCGAAAGCTGGCAAACCTATTACAAACAGACATGCAAGACCAATAAGAACTTTAAGTTCCCTTTTCATGCAAA
>CAMPAL010000204.1 GCA_946631855.1 uncultured Treponema sp.
TTTTATGCGAGTGGCAGTAAAAAATGTTTCCGCAGATAAAATTAAAGCTGATGCAGCAGAAGTAGGAAAAATTCTTGAGTATATTCAGGGAATTTCAGAAGTTAAGGCATATAATCTTGTCGGAAAAAGAAGTGCTGAACTTAATGATGTAATTAACCGCAGAAAAAAGATTCTGATTAAAATGGAAATGCGTTGTATTCCTGTTTCAAACCTTCAGTCTCTTGTTGCAAAATTAAGCGGTGTTGCCATGATGCTTGCTTCCCTTTATTTTTATTTGAATGGAAGTATGATTCTTGCAGATTGTGCAACAATGCTCGTTTGTTCATTTATGCTTTTCAATGCCCTCGAAGCTGGTGGAAATTATTCAGCTCTTTTAAGAACAATTGATATTGGAGTTACAAAAGCTTCTGCAATCTTAAATCTTCCTGCCATGAATATTGAAGCAAGAACTTCAGCTGAACAGACAAAAAATGAAAACTCAGTTTTGATTGAGGCTGATTCAATTGAGTTCGCATATGATAAAAAGAAAATTATTGATGGTATCAGTCTTTCAATACCGGAAAATTCTACAACTGCAATAGTTGGACCAAGCGGTGGTGGAAAAACAACTTTCTGTCATCTTCTTGCCCGCTTCTGGGATGTAGATCAGGGTAAGGTTTCATTAAAAGGAAAAGATGTCCGTGACTATAGTATGGATAATCTGATGGAAAATTTCAGTTTTGTTTTTCAGAATGTTTATCTTTTCCACGATACAATTGCCAATAATATTCGTTTTGGACAGCCTGATGCTTCAATGGAAAAAGTTATTGAAGCTGCAAAAAAGGCCTGCTGTCATGAATTTATCAGTGCCTTACCAGACGGATATGAAACAGTAATTGGTGAAGGTGGTTCCTCTTTATCTGGTGGTGAACGTCAGAGAATTTCTATTGCCCGTGCCATCATGAAAGATTCTCCAGTAATCATTCTTGACGAGGCAACTGCCAATGTAGACCCTGAAAATGAGCGTGATCTTATGGCTGCAATAAAAGAACTTACCAAAGAAAAGACAGTAATTATGATTGCCCACCGCTTAAAGACTGTTCGCAATGCAGATAAAATAGTTGTAATTGATAAAGGAAAAATCGCAGAGCAGGGAAAACACGAAGAACTTCTTTCAAAAGGTGGAATTTATTCCAGCTTTATTAATGCCCGTAAAGAAGCTGTTTCCTGGAAACTTTAAGGCGTAATTTTTCAAAAGTTATAAGAGCTTTTCAGACGGACTTCTGGCAATTTAGGTCCGTCTGTTTTTTTTATCTTACAGTAATATTGTAATTCAGATGTTTTGCATTACCAAGGATATCATTTTCTGTAAGACCAAGAGTTATTTTTCCCGGAGCAAGCATTGCTTCACCAATTAAATGAAGGTCCTTAGTAGGGTAAATATCGTTGTAGGTATATTTTTTCTTTCCAGAAATACAAATCAGTTTATTTTCTGTTGTGATTGTGTCATAAGAAAGCTGATCAAGTACCAGTCCGTTTATAGAAACACTTGTTTTGTAAGGAACGGCAATTGCATTTCTTTTCTGATAAATTCTATAAAGTCCAGATGGATAAGTTTTGTGTGTGTTTATATCAAAAAAATCATGATTTTTATTTTCTATATATATGCCTGTTAATGTAAGAGGAATACTTTTTTCAGCACGAGGCATTAAAACCATTGGATTTATGGCAGATTTTTCTTTTGTATCAATTATCTGAAATTCAAGATGACTTTTTTCATCCTGCCAGCCGGAATTTCCTGTATTTCCAAGGATAGCCCCAGAATCAACCATTTTTTCGTTTACATCATTAAGGGTAAGACTTTCATTATCAATATTTCCGTAAACAGAAAGCAGATTGTCTCCATGCGAAAGAATTACTGCTGTTCCAAGAGTAGAAGGAAAGAAATCTGAATCATCATTATTTTCTGAAATTATTGCAAGAATATATCCCGATTCAGCTGCTTTTATTTCCCCAGGTTCTGAAAAGCAAAGGGAAGAACTGATAATTTTTCCTCTGTTTTGTCCAAAGTAAGAACTGTAGGAATCTTCATTTATATTATTAACAGGCCAGTCAAAGGCAAAAAGTGATGTTGTAAAAATAAGACTCAAAATCAAATAAAATGTTTTTTTCATAATCACTTCCTTAGTCGTTCGAAATCAAAAGTTTTGAAATTGAAGAATCTTTTCCAACATAAAGATTTTTCTTATTAGCATGAATAAATGCGGTATCAGCATTGAAAGTAAAATGTCCAAGTAAGGTATTTGTCTTTTCTACAATAGAAACTGTATATTTCTTTTTATCTTTTCCAAGCAGGAATACAAAATCTTCATTTTCATCTATTGAAATCAGTTTGCTGTCCAGTGAAAGAATTGTATTTTTTTGAGTATCGATATCATAAATACCAAGTTTATTCTGAAAGTTATATAAAACTCTATTTTCATTTTTGCAGAAATGTACCAGAGTCTGATTTGGAGAGTCAGATTCTAAAAATGTGTGGAAAATTGGTTTCTGCTGTTTTTCTTCCCGGTGAGTTAATACAAATCTCTGTTTGTTCCTTCCTGAAATGGAAGCAAGGTACTGACCATCTTCAGAAATATCAAGTCCTAAAATTACAGGATAATCACTGCCGCTTGGACTAAAAGTAGAAATAATAGTTCCGTCTGCATTTGAAAAAATCAGGATACTTCCATCTGCAAATCCTGCTGCAGTATAATTTTTATTGGTTGAAAATGCAGTTACAGGAATAATTCCTTCATAAGTCCATTCAATTTTTCCAGTTTCAGAACATTTTGAAAAAGATGCTCCTCCTGGAAGAAAAAGAAAAATTAAATCATCCTTAAAATATGGATAACCTTCAGCTTCAATTTCTCCTGCCAGTGTTTTATTAGAAAAATAAAAAGGAATATTTTTACTTACTGAATCATATGTTGCATAGTATTTATCTGAAATTGATACTTTAGCAGGGAAGGATTCAAAGCTTGTAATTTCGCCATCTTCTGTAAAATAGCCTATAGTCTGTCCCAGGTGAAAATACATCTGGTCTTTGTTTGATTCTTTTATAAGAGGATTTGATGTAGAAATTTTCCATTCTGGAATTATCTGGTATTCTTTTGCCAGAGGCTTTGCTGCAAGAATTATATATAAAACGATAAAAATGATTGCAATAGTAATTGAAAGATGTAAGGCTTTTTTGTTCTTCATGAAAATTAATTCTATATCATTGATGGCTAAATTTCAATTAAACGCATTGAATCACGTTAAATCTAACCGAAAAAAAAGTGGTGAATCAAGTAAAAAT
>CAMPAL010000205.1 GCA_946631855.1 uncultured Treponema sp.
TGTCAGAATAACTGTCTTAAGGCAGAAGAAAATGATGTGGGAATTAAGGGTGGTCTGATTATTGAACTGAAACAGGATGAATGTATTAAGTGTGGTGTTTGTGAAAAAGCCTGCCGCGAAAATGCAATTCAGTTTGATGAAGAAAAGGGAGTCAGCCTTATTTCTGATAAATGTAATAACTGTGGACGTTGTGTAAAAGCTTGTCCAACCAGTGCCTGGAAGGGAGAAGCTGGTTACATTGTAAGTTTTGGAGGTCTGTTCGGAAATAAAATTTACCAGGGCGAACAGATTATTCCAATTATTAAAGATGAAGAAACTTTATTCAGAGTGACAGATGCGGCAATCGACTGGTTTGCACAGAATGCAAAATCAAGTGAACGCTTCAGATTCACTTTGCAGAGAGTCGGAGAAGAAAGTTTTCGTAAGGTAATACAGAAAGCCTACGAAGGAAAGTAGCAGGAGAATTGTATGGCAGATATTAAATACGATGAATTTTGTGATATTACAGATAAAGTTTGTCCTCTGACTTTTGTAAAAGCTAAAGTTGCTTTGGATGAACTTGAGGTGGGACAGATTCTTGCAGTTCGCATGAATGATGGAGATCCTGTTCAGAATGTACCAAGAAGTATGAAGGAAGACGGACAGATGGTTTTGAAACTTCAGAAAAATGATGACGGTACTTACACCATGTATGTTCGAAAAGATCTGGAATAAAAAATTTTTGAGGATGTAAATGAGTGAACGATTAAATAAAGAAAATTTTACAGAGGCAGTAAAAAAAGAAGGTCTTGTACTTGTAGATTTTTATTCAGATTCCTGCATTCCCTGTAAAAAAATAAATCCCGTATTAAGTCAGCTTGAAGAAAGTCTGGGGGAAACTCTTGCAGTATACAAGGTTAATACTAATTTTGATATGGAATTAGCAGAAAAGTATGGAATTATGTCTACACCAACCTTAGTTTTATTTAAGGATGGAGCAGAAAAAGACAGAAAAAGTGGATTTCAGACAGTCGACACATTAGAAGACTGGATACAAACAAATAAATAAAAGAGGTAAAAAAAATGACAATCACAGTATCAGGAAATAAAAAAGAAGTAAAAGACGGATTAACTCTTCCAGAATTAATTGCAGATGAAAAAGTTGAAACTCCAGAATATGTAACAGTTTCCTTAAATGAAGAATTTGTAAGCAAAGCAAATGAAGCATCAGTCGTTCTGAAAGAAGGTGATGTTATTGAATTTCTTTACTTCATGGGTGGCGGACAGTACTAATTTTATGTCTGGTATGGAGGTTAAAAAATGGCATTAACAGATGAACAGATAGAACGATATTCCAGACATATCATCCTTAAAGAAGTTGGTGTAAAAGGACAGAAAAAACTTCTTGAAGGTAAAGTTTTAATTATCGGGGCTGGTGGACTTGGTGCTCCGGTTGCAATGTATCTTGCAGCTGCCGGTGTTGGAACTATTGGAATTGTAGATGCTGATGAAGTTGATTTATCAAATTTACAGAGGCAGATAATTCATGCGACAGCAGATGTTGGAAAACCAAAAGTACAGTCTGCCAAAGAAACAATGAATGCAATGAACCCTGATGTTAAGGTTAATACATATCATATGTTTGTAGATTCAACAAATATCAGAGAACTCATCAGAGATTATGATTTTGTAATTGATGGAACAGATAATTTTCCTGCAAAATTTTTGATAAATGATGCCTGTGTTATGGAAAAAAAGCCTTTCTGTCATGCGGGAATTATCCGCTTTAAGGGACAGTTAATGACTTATATTCCTGGACAAGGACCATGTTATCGCTGTGTGTTTAAAGATCCTCCACCAAAAGACGCCGTTCCAACCTGTAAACAGGCAGGGGTTATTGGAGCTATGGGTGGAGTAATTGGAAGTCTTCAGGCCATGGAAGCTGTTAAATATTTAATTGGACAGGGGCAGAATCTGGTAGGAAGACTGCTTACTTATGATGCACTTAAAAATGATTTTCATTCAATAAAATTACCTGCAGCTAATGGAAAATGCCCTGTTTGTGGAGAAAATCCAACAATTACAGAATTGATTGATTATGAACAGCAGGAATGCGCTGAAGCCAAACATGGAGAAAGTCGTTAAAAAAAAAGCACTGCTTTTTTTAGACTTTTCTACAAGAGCGGCTCGCGAGATTAATCGAGCGGCTCAGCATGGAAATAGAGGTTAAAAAATGATAAAGCTCAAGAAATCTGATTATGATAAAATAGTTCTTCACGCAAAAAGTTGTCTTCCCGAAGAAGCTTGTGGTTTAATTGCCGGCAGAGAAGTTGAGGGTGTTAAATATATAGAAGAAGTATATTTATTGGAAAATACAGATCATTCTAACGAGCATTTTAATATAAGCCCTCAGGATCAGCTTAAAGCAATAAAAGATATGAGGGCAAAAGGTCTTTCTCCACTTGGAAACTGGCATTCTCATCCGGAAACTCCAAGTCGTCCAAGTGAAGAAGACAAACGCCTCTTTTTTGATTCAAAAGCCCGCTATTTAATTTTGTCTCTTATGGATAAGGAAAATCCTGTTTTGAATGCATTTATTGTTGTAAATCATACAGATGTTTCAAAAGATGAACTTGTAATTGAGTAGAAAAACTTACTCAAAATTACTCCGAATAAAGCAGATATCTGAGTCAAAATGTCTCATTTAAAAAATAGAATCTTCTCCTCCCGGATACATTTGTCCTTTTTATCATCTAAATTGGTTTGTAAAGTGATTTTGTCTGGCCCAAAAGTTCTCAGAAGGACTGTTTTATCATAAAAAAATTAAAATTTCAGAAGATTTATTTATTATAGGAAAAGTTGGCACAGAAATTGCTATATATTATATGTAACAAGAACTAGTTTGGTTCCCAGTTACAAGGAAACCGTAAAGCTTCCGACATATTCCAATTACAATTAAGGGGGTTCGTTATGAACGAATTAGCACTTTTTAATGATTTATTTGATGGACTTGGAGATGACGGATTCTTAATGCCATCTTTCAATTACAAGAAAGCTTTTGTATCACCAAGGGTTGATATAAAAGAAGAAAAAGACGCTTATGTTATGGATATGGATCTTCCTGGAAAAACAGAAAAAGATATCAACATTGAGTTCAACAACAACGTTTTGACAATTTCTTCTGAAAACAAATCTGAAAAAGAGGAAAAGAAAGAAGAAAAAGCCGAAGCAAAAGAAGCTCCAAAATATCTGATTAAGGAACGCAGCTATTCTAAGT
>CAMPAL010000206.1 GCA_946631855.1 uncultured Treponema sp.
CTTCAATTGCAGATGCCCGTGCCGACTCAATCCCAATTATTGCAATCACCGGTCAGGTTAATACTTCTTTAATTGGTACAGATGCTTTTCAGGAAGCTGATACTTTCGGACTTTCTTTCCCAATTACAAAGCACTCTATGATGGTAAAAAGTCCAGAAGAATTGTTGACAGCAATTCCAGAAGCTTTTGAAATTGCCCAGAATGGACGTCCGGGGCCAGTTTTAATTGATGTTCCTCGTGATGTTCAGCTTAAGGAATGTGAATTCGACGCCTGGCCAGATATTGAAGCAGTTCGTATACATGATATTCGTTTTCACACCCCAATTGCAGAATACGGTGAAAAACTTACAGAAATTATAGAAGCTCTTAAAAATGCAAAAAGACCTGTTTTGTACTGTGGCGGTGGATGTAATTCAGAAGAAGCTGCCGCTGGTGTAAAGACTTTTGTTCAGGCTTATTCATTACCTCTGGTAACAAGTTTGATGGGGCTGGGCTGTCTTCCAGAAAGCATGCCTAACTTTATTGGAATGCTGGGGATGCACGGAAATTATGCAGCAAATCTTGCTATTCATGACAGTGATCTTGTTATTGCAGCTGGGGTTCGTTTTGATGACCGTGCGACTGGTCTTGTAAGTCAGTTCTGCCCAAATGCAAAAATTGTTCATATTGATATTGATGCTGCTGAGGTTGATAAAATCCTTCCTGCAAACATTTCAATTGTTGCTGATGTTGAATCAGTTTTCCCGGTTTTAACTCAGTTAATTTCAGAACAGAAGGTTACTGCACCGGAAGCCTGGCTTAAAAAAATCATCAAAGTAAAAGAAGAAAATACTTCTGTAGCTTGTGGCCGTCCAAAGGGTGAAAAACTGGCAAATCCTAGAGATATAATTGCTAAGATTCCTTCTTACGCAAAAGAGTGTGGTATTCTGGAAGAAAAACTTATTGCTACCACCGATGTTGGTCAACATCAGATGTGGGCAGCCCAGTATTATCCTGTAGAAAGACCTCGTTCCTTCCTGACTTCTGGTTCTCTTGGAACAATGGGCTTTGGTCTTCCTGTTGCAATTGGTGCATCCATCGCAAATCCTGATTCAAGAGTTGTTTGTTTCAGTGGGGACGGTTCAATCATGATGAATATTCAGGAACTGGCTACTCTTGCAGAATTAAATCTTCCTGTAACAATCATTGTTTTCCAGAACGGAACTTTGGGTATGGTTTACCAGCAGCAGAAATTCCTTTTTGATAAGAATTATTCTGCTTCAGTTTTTGGTAAAGTTCCAGATTTACTGAGCATTGCAAAAGGATTTGGAATAGAAGCTATTGATGCCGATACAGATCCAGACTGGTACAAAAAGGCATTCGATACAAAAAATCCTGTAAAACCTCGTTTTGTAAGAGTTTCAGTTGATCCGGAAGAAACTGTATTGCCTTTTGTCCCTGGTGGAAAAGCAAATATTTATTCAATAAGAGACTAAATTTTGGGGCAGTCTATTTTGTAATGGTTAAAAAGGCTATTTCTGAATTCCATTCGAAAATAGTTTTGTCGCAGGCAGCCAGCATAAGATTTATGATTTTTTGCAGTTCCACGCTGCCTGTCATTTCGCACATTTTTGCTCCATAAGCCGAAGTTGTAGGATTGAACCATTTTTCAATTTCGGCAGGAGTAATGCGGCGTTTTTCCTTCAGATTTTGCATTGCAACTTTTACAGTAAGGCCTTTTTTGCGGAATGTATTTGCAATAAAAACGCCATCCCAGTTAAAAAGGATGTTATCTCTGTCACCAAAAAATTCCTGTTCTGCAGCTTCCATTTTGTTCAAAGTTTCGGCAAATGGACCAAGACTTTCTGGCGATAAAATTTGATGTCTTACCAGCTCACTGATTTTTTGTCCGTGGCATGGAATTCTCTGTGAAATAATAACTCTCCACCCTTCGGCCAGAGGACATTCATAGGTGAATTCATCTTCGTCGTGGGAAGAAGGTCTTTCTCTGTCGTAACGGTTGTAGTTTGGATCTTCCACCTCAAAGAATTCTTTCTGGGGTGTCAGGATGCCTGCAAGAGAATCTGCAAGTGCAATGATTGAGGTTTCCGAAGCAAATGGGTCTGTGAAGAAAAGCCTGTCAAAAACTGCTCCGTTATACTGGAATTTTACCAGCAGATTGTAAAAGTCTTTTGGTGTTAAAAAATCTGCCGAAAGAGATTCTCCTCTGCACTGTAAAACAGGTCTGTCTAAAGAGCCAAGAGTTCTGCCGTACTGTTCAAGAATTTCTTTTCCTTTTTCAGTTTTACAAACTCCGCAGGTAACTCCTTCCGGGGTTTTTCTGGCGATTTCCCAAAGTAAAAGTCCGCTGTCAGCATTCCAGATTAAAGAACGATGATGTCTCAGTAAATCTGCCATAGAAGTCATGGTATCGCGAATACCAAGAAGAACTTCTGCACGGTTTGAATCAAGTCTCTGACGCCAGAAACGGTCTGCACGGTTCAGGATAACTTCTTTTGCAGGATCTTTAGGACTGAAGGTAAGATTTTCACCTTTTTTAGTGTCTCCAGATTTAAAGTGTTCGTTTACCCACCATTCAGAAATTGGATTTTCACCAAACTCAGATTTTTCTTCTTTTTTCGGAAGGGGAGTGTAAACATTTATAGAACCTGTAGTTTCTGGTGATGTAGCCAGTTCTTCCGAAGTGTATTGTTCCGAACTCTGGCTTTTTTCAAGAATTGCAGCAATTTGTAGTTCACGGCGGGAATGTACACCATCTCTGATTGTTGCTTCGTAGCCCTGGGTGCTTGGATTATAAAAAACTCGACCCATAAGAGAGTCTGGCAGGTACTGTTGAGCAACCCAGTGGTCACGGTAGGCATGAGGATAAAGATAGCCTGCTCCATGTCCAAAACCTTCTGCATCACGACTGCTGTCTTTCAAATGATTTGGAACTTCAGCATCTTCTTTTTCAACTGCGGCAAGGGCATCAAAAAAGGCCATGCTGGAATTTGATTTAGGTGCAGTTGAAAGATAGAGAGCGGCATGTGCTAAAAAATACCGACCTTCTGGCATTCCAACTCTGTCAAAGGCCTGTGCACAGGATTCAACAATCGAAATGGCATTTGGATCTGCAAGTCCTGTATCTTCACAGGCAGATATGAGCATTCTTCTGA
>CAMPAL010000207.1 GCA_946631855.1 uncultured Treponema sp.
GCTCATGGGTTGAGGACGTAGAAGGAAACAAATATCTGGATTTTTTGTGTGGTGCAGGTACTTTAGCACTTGGTCACAATGATGATGAAGTAAATCAGGCAATGGTAGAGATGCTTACAAATGATGCTCCTCTTCACACCCTTGATTTATCCACCCCTGTAAAAGACACTTTTGTAGAAACATTATTGTCTTTACTTCCACCAGAATTAGGAAAGAACGCAAAAATACAATTCTGTTCACCTAGTGGTACAGATGCAACTGATGCAGCTATCAAGCTTTGTAAAACTGCAACAGGCCGTTCTAGTGTAATTTCATTCGCTGGTGGATATCATGGAATGGGACAAGGACCACTGGCATGTATGGGAAATCTTCATGCTAAAACCAGTGTAAATGGTCTTATGCCGGATGTTCATTCATTCCCATATCCTTATTCATACCGAGATCCATTTGGATTAGGTGGAGATGAAGGCGTAAAAGCAGCCTGCAATTTCTTTGAAAGAACTTTAAAAGATCCAGAAAGCGGAATTACAAAACCTGCATGTGTTATTCTTGAAGCAATTCAAGGTGAAGGTGGTGTTATTCCTGCTCCTATAGAATTTTTAAAAACTGTAAGACGCGTTACTAAAGAATTAGGCATTCCAATGATTGTTGATGAAATCCAGTGTGGAATGGGACGCAGTGGAAAATTATTTGCTTTTGAATACGCAGATATTATTCCTGATGTTGTTCTTATTTCAAAAGCAATTGGTGGATCTCAGCCTCTGGCAGTTGTTGTCTATAACAAAGAACTTGATACCTGGGAACCAGGTGCTCATGCCGGTACTTTCCGAGGAAATCAACTTGCAATGAAAGCAGGAACTATTGTTTTAAACAGAGTTTCAAAGCCAGAATTTTTAGCTGATGTAACTCGTAAAGGTGATTTAATCAGAGCAAAGTTAAATGAACTTAAAAATAAAGTTTCAATTATTGGCGATATTCGTGGAAAAGGTTTGATGATTGGAACTGAATTTATTAATCCAAAAGGCACTCCAGATTGTATTGGTTCTTACCCTGCAAGTGGTGAAATTGCCGGAAAAGTTCAGAAATTGTGTTTTGAAAATGGGCTTATTGTTGAAAAAGGCGGAAGAAATGGTTCTGTAATGCGCTGTCTTTGTGCTTTAAATATAAGTGATGAAGATCTCAACAAAGCTTATGATATTTTCGAAAAATGTGTTTTGAAAGTAAATCAAGAATACAAATAAATTATGACAACATTTCTTACAAACGACAAAAATAACAAGGAAGTTTATAAAAAGATGTTGGACGAAGTATCTGCAGCTGTTGCAGATGCTTTCGTTGATGAACGGGCTTATTCAGGTCCTACTCCTGATGAATTAAAAAAAATAATCCACCAGGAGTCAATTCTACCTGAAAAAGGACTTGGATGGGACGCTGTTTTCAAATCAACAAAAGAAAAAATACTTCCAAATCTATTAAGAACCCCTTCCACCGACTATATGGCCCATCTCCATGGTCCATCTCTGGTAGAAACAATCGCAGCAGAAACAATTATTTCAACTTTCAATCAGTCAATGGACAGCTGGGACCAGTCTCCGGTTGCAACAGAAATTGAAGTTGAAGTAATAAATCATCTTTGTAAACTCTATGGTTATGACAAAAATGCTGATGGAGTTTTCACTTCTGGTGGAAGTCAGTCTAATCAAACTGCAATTATTCTTGCAAGAGACTGGTTTTGCAATGAACATTTGAAATATGATGTAAAAAAATACGGTATAAATGATAAGTGCCTGAAACTTAGAATGTATACCAGTGAAATCTCACATTTTTCAATGGAAAAATCAGCCCATATTCTGGGACTCGGATATCAGTCTGTAGTAAAAGTTCCTGTTGATAATCATAAAAAAATGGACATTGCTGCCCTGAAAACTTTGATTGAAGCAGATAAAAAAGCAGGAAATATTCCTTTCTTAATTGTCGGAACAGTCGGAACAACAGATTTTGGCTCAATTGATCCTCTTCCAGAAATTGTAGAGATTGCAAAACAAAATAATATGTGGGTTCATGCAGATGCCGCTTATGGTTCAGGCGTTATTATGTCTGATAAATATGCAGACAGAGTTGCCGCTATAAAACTTTGTGATTCTGTAACTGTAGATTTCCACAAAATGTTTTTAATGCCAATTTCCTGCAGTGCCGTCCTAGTAAAAAATGGCCAGACTTTTTCTGCTCTTACAATTCATGCAGATTATCTTAATCGCGAGGAAGATGAAGAAGACGGATACACAAATCTGGTGGATAAATCCTTACAGACCACAAGACGTTTTGATGCCCTTAAAGTGTGGATTTCCTTCCAGACTCGGGGTAAAGACGGCTGGGCAAAGCTGATTAATACCAGTATGGAAAATGCTGCCTATTTGTATGAACAGCTTTCAAAAGACAAGGATTTTGAAGTTCTTACAAAGCCTGAAATTTCTTCTCTAGTTTTTAGATACAAAGCAAAAGAAAATGCAGATGAAATTAATAAAATTGTAAGACGAAAACTTATTCATGAACACGGAATTGTAATTGGTCAAACTGTAAGTAATGAATACACCTTCTTAAAGTTTACCCTGCTTAACCCTTTAATTACGCATGAAAAACTTGATGAATTAAAGGATCTTATAAAATCTCTTGCTGAATCAGTAAAATAAAATGATTTAAGTGAAAATCTGAACTTTGCTTTTATTTTTTACTTTTCTTGGTGGAAATAATTGTAAAGTTCAGATTCTTTTCTGTTTCCATTCCAGGTTCAATTTCAATATCCCAGAATAATGTTGCTACAGTTGTTAAATCTACCGGATAAAGATTTTGAGGTTTTTTATATGGTCTTTTGAAAATAATAGGATTATAAGAAAAACCACAATTTTCGTTTGGTTCAAAAACAAAAGAAACTCCGTTTTGAGTATCAGTAATTCTTGCGGCAGTTACATTCTTAAGTTTTTTAGCTTTTATTAAAGAGGCAGTTCCATAGTTACTGTCAAGTTCTACTCTTTCACCATTATCAACCAGTTCTATGTTATTAAAAACAATTTTTTCCGGGTCAAAATTTGTATTTGCAAA
>CAMPAL010000208.1 GCA_946631855.1 uncultured Treponema sp.
AATCCTCCCATCTTCAATTATTTACATGAGGACTACCTGCTGCGGCATTATTTTTGTTGCCTTTTACAATGGGGTTGCTTCAATTTTAAGAGCCCTTGGTGATTCAAAATCTCCTCTTTACTTTTTGATTTTATCCAGCATTATCAACCTGGGACTGGATTTACTCTTTGTAATTGTGTTCAAACTTGGCGTTTTCGGAGTTGCCCTTGCCACAATCATTTCTCAGGCAGTTTCTGCTTTTACAAGTATTATCTATGCCTACAAAAAAGTATCTTATTTCCACCTTTCAAAAAGTGAATTCTGCCCCAACCGTAACATCATCATCAATTCGCTGAAAGTTGGAACTCCTGTAGCTCTCCAGAGCTGCCTTATCTCCATTTCAATGATGGTTCTGCAGGGCGTTGTAAACACTTTTGGAGAAACTGTCATGGCAGCCTACACCATCGTTATGAGGGTAGAACAGCTTGTTCAGCAGCCATACTCTTCAATCAGTGCAGCAATTACAAGTTATTCAGGACAAAACATTGGGGCTGGAGAAATTCAGAGAGTCAAAAAAGGCTTCCACCGCGGAACAGTTATTGTTTTAATTTTCAGCCTGATTATGCTCCCAACCTTCTGGTTCTTCGGAAAAAACATAATCGGATTCTTTGTTGATAATGATATGGATGTAATCAGCATTGGTGCAAAAGGTCTTCAAATCACATCACTCTGTTACTTTATGCTTGGAATGATTTATGTACCACGTGCAGTTTTAAATGGATGTGGAGATACCGGCTTTGCAATGATAAACGGAATTACAGAAGTTGCAGGACGTATCATTTTTGCACCTGTTTTAACAAGAATTCCTGCAATCGGTTTCTGGGGAATCTGGGTAACAACAGGAGCAACCTGGACAATCACCGCTATTGTCTGCTTTATAAGATATAAAACAGGCATCTGGAAAAAGAAAGCCATCGTTTCAAATCAATAAACAAAAAACACATGGGTCAATTTTCCACACTTTGACCCGTTTTTCCATTCACTGTGTCAAAAATACCCGTTTTTTTTGACTCACCACCCTACTGTGTCGAATTTGTCCACAAATTTTATTTTTTTCTTGCCTTTTTAGAATAATTTTATTAAATTGCAAAAATTTTTTATTAAATTTGATTTTTTTTCTTTTTTTTCAAAACTTGGCACAAAACTTGCTATATATATTATGTAAATCTAAAGACTTAAGGAGATAAAAAAAATGGCACACGAAGACAATGTTTTGGCAATGTACTTAAAGGATATTAATAAAGTACCTATGGTTTCTCGCGAAGAAGAAATCGAACTGGCAACAAAAGCTCAGTCTGGCGATAAAGCAGCAAAAAATAAACTTGTAAATGCAAATCTCCGTTTCGTTGTAAATATTGCAAAGAAATATCAGAATCATGGTCTTGATCTTACTGACCTGATTAGCGAAGGAAACATTGGTCTTCTTACAGCTGTTGAAAAATTCGATGTTTCAAAAGGATATCACTTTATTTCTTACGCTGTATGGTGGATTCGCCAGAGCATCTTAAAGGCAATCTGCGAAAAGAGTCGTGCTATTCGTCTCCCACTTAACAGAGCAAATGAACTGGTTCAGATTGAACACGCCAAAAAAGTCATTGGTTCTAAAAAATCTGAACAGCAGGAATATGAAGAAATTGCAGCTATGCTGAATATGGATGCAAGTCATGTTCGCGATATGATTAACATCAGCCGTGACATTGTAAGTCTTGATGCTGAAATTAATGATGGCAGCGACAGTCATGCAAAACTTGGAGATTTCTTCGAAGACGCCTCATACGAACGCCCAGAAGAAAAAGCAATCACAAAAGCAATGCATGATGATATCAATTCTGTAGTTGATACACTCCGTCCAAACGAAGCAAAAGTTATCCGCATGCGTTATGGCTTAAACGGATTAAAACCAATGTCATTAAAAGAAGTTGGATTAGAATGTGATCTTACAAAAGAAAGAATCCGTCAGATTGAAAAACATGCAATTGTAAGACTTCAGCATCCAACAAGAGCACGAAAACTCGAAGCTTACGTAGCATAATTGTAACGCTCTTAAAAAAATGCTAAAATAATCTATACATTTTCATTATTACAGGAGGCTTCTAAACAAGAGGTCTCCAATTTTTTTAAAGGAGTACAATATTATGGTACCAACATTAATTAAAGATTTACTTACATCTAAGCCAGACGGACACGCAGTAAAAGTTTGCGGATGGATTCGTACTGTGCGTGACTCAAAAGGCCTGGTTTTCATTCAGGTTAACGACGGAAGCTGTTTTGCTAATATTCAGCTCACATTCGACCGTAACAATCCTTCTAATAATGCAAATGTAAACAATATCGAAGAAACCCTCAAAAAATTAAATACTGGTGCTTCAGTTCGCGCAACAGGACTCTTAGTTGAATCACCAGCAAGCGGACAGGCTGTAGAAGTTACTCTCGAAGATATTGAATGTCTTGGAACCTGTAATCCAGATGAATATCCTTTACAGAAAAACAAGATGTCTATGGAATATCTTCGTGAAAATGCTCACCTCCGTGCAAGAACTAACACATTTGGAGCTGTTTACCGCGTAAGAAACCAGATGGCTTTTGCAGTTCATTCCTTCTTCCAGGAAAGAGGCTTCCAGTATATAAATGCACCAGAAATTACATGTTCAGACTGCGAAGGTGCAGGAGAAATGTTCCAGGTTACAACATTGAGCATGGAAAAAATTGCAGAAATGGGTGTAAAAGCTGGTATTGGTGGCATGAAAATTGAAGATGCTCACAAAATTGTTGATTATTCAAAAGACTTCTTTGGTAAAAAAGCCAGCCTTACAGTTTCAGGTCAGCTTGAAGCAGAAACAATGGCAACCGCTTTGAGCCGTGTTTATACTTTTGGACCAACATTCCGTGCTGAAAATTCTAATACTCCACGTCACCTTGCTGAATTCTGGATGATTGAACCAGAAATGGCCTTCTACGACCTTGATGATGATATGGACATTCAGGAAGACTTTGTAAAATATCTTTTGAACTGGGCTTTGACAAAGTGCCGTG
>CAMPAL010000209.1 GCA_946631855.1 uncultured Treponema sp.
TGCCAAGACTGTCACAAAAATAATAAAAAAGTTCAGGTTCTACCTTTATGTGCTTTCTTAAAGTGTTAAAACCAAGCTCTTTCATGCGTAAGATGTCTTTTTTATACTCTTCAGGACTTTCCGGAGTAAACAGGCCGTCTTCAAAATAGCCCTGATCAAGTACTCCATTCAAAAAGACAGGTTTTCCATTTACACAGATTCTCTTATATCCGTCAATTGTTTGAATATTTACAGTTCTAACCGCAAAATATGATTCAACTCTATCGTCTTCAAATTCAAAAGTAATACTGTATAAATAAGGATTTTCCGCAGACCAGTATTGAACTTCATGCTTTTTATCCTGCAGAGTGATTTTTGACAGATCCAGTTCAAAAGTATTTCCCGAAAAAGAAAAATCATAATTACCTTCGGGCAGTTTCAGATGAGCTTTTACTTCCAGATTTTGACTTTCTTCTGATGCAGAGGTACATAAAGAAAATGTAACTTTTGAATCCTTTACAGAATAATTAATTTTAGTAATATGATTTTCAGGAACCCATTCACACCAGACAGTCTGCCAGATTCCGCTTACAGGGGTGTACCACATGCCTCCCCGATTTACCTTTTGTTTTCCGTATGGTTTTGTATGGTCTAGAAAATCTTCGCCTTCTACCCTAACCGAAAGCTTTGGGTTATTTTCCTTTAAGGCTGCATTTGTAATATCTGTAATATCACAGGAAACTTTGAAATATCCCAATTCACTATGGCCGGCAAGTTGATTATTTACATAAACACTGGATACCTGATCAATTGCTCCAAAATACAAATAGAGTTTTCCCTTGTTTTTAAGGCATTTTAAGGCTTCAGGAGGTAATTCAAAATCCTTTTTATAAGTAAAAGATGGACTTATTTCTCCCTCATATCCAGAAAGCCTGGATTCTGGAGGAAAAGGCACTCTTATAGTTTTACCGTTTAAAGTCCATCCGTCATTAAGAATTAAAAAATTACCTTCCCTTTTTAAGAAAGGACGTGGATACATATTCCAGTCCATTTTATCCCTCTTATTTGTCCTGTTTACGAATAATGATGATTGGTACAAAAGCTAAAAGTGCAACAATTGCAGCAGCCATAAAGAGACTGTATGGAGGAATAAAATTATCTCCATTCATACCCATCGCATCCATTCCCAGAATTAAAGAAATAACTGGTCCAATAATCATTGGGATTAAAACAGAGAAACACATTCTTACTCCCTGCAGACGGCCTTCGCAACCTTCTGGAATATGATCCTGGAAATTAGCATTAAAGGCTCCAAGCAAAGAAAGAATGCCACCCATCATTATAATTCCACCTGCATAAAGAACAATTGTTCTTAAAGTGCCGGAAAGGAACTGAAGGAAATAAAAAGAAAGAATTCCGGCAATTGCCATAATCAAAAGCGGAATATAGAAGTTTTTTCTGCCTTTTTTATCAAGCTGGAATCCAATAATTCCGGTTAAAACTGCCGAGCCAACAATAATAACTGCCATTGGAATTACAAAACCATCTCCCAAATCTAAAGTTTTAATTAAAAAGTTGATTAAATATGAAAAGAAAGTCTGCTGGGCAATACCGACAAGACAAAGACCAAGCAAGGTGATATACAAAAGTTTGTTTTCTTTTACTGTAGAAGTTTTAAAGCCGTAAGAAATGTCTTCAAAAAGATGTTCAGATTTATTAATTTTTACATCTGGAGCTTCTTTTAAAACAAAAAGTGCAATTATACCTGCAAGAACAGGAATTGCTCCAATCACAATAAAGAAAAGAGAATTATTTTCGTTTTTAGAATTATAAAGATTTCCAAGTCCAACAAAAACAATAACAACTGCAATTACTGGCAAAATAGAAAGTATTCCGTTGATTTTTCCACGATTTGTTTCATCAGTATTGTCTGTAATCCATGCATTGAAAGCAGCATCATTTGAAGTTGAGCCTGCAAAAGTCATGATACAGTCAAAAAGTACAATCAGAACGGCAATAAGCATAAGAGAGTTGCCAGAAGCTTTCATTGGGAGAAAGGCAAAAAGCATGATTGTAAAACCCCAGAAAATATAACCAATGGCGATGAAAGGTTTTCTTTTTCCTACTCTGTCAGACCAGGTTCCGGCAAAAATTGTTGTAAGTGTTGCTGCCAGTGCAGAAAGAATTACCATCCAGGTTGTAACCATGTAAGACATGTCACTGCGGCCTGA
This sequence comes from uncultured Treponema sp., assembly GCA_946631855.1. GTDB lineage: Bacteria > Spirochaetota > Spirochaetia > Treponematales > Treponemataceae > Treponema_D. The sequence goes on from CAMPAL010000209.1 coordinate 2,211, forward strand.
ATTAGCAAAAATATCCTGAGCAAAGGTCGCAAAGTACATGTTTTCAACAATCCAGGCAATCTGGCCAATTAAACCAAAGAAAATTGCAGAAAACCAGATTCTTCCACCAATTTTTGTTACGTTTTTGTTATTCATTTAAAAATCTCCTGTTTTATATGACTTTTAGTCTATTTTTGTATACATCTTAAGAATTATCCTACACAGAAATAAGTCTTCATAAGACCTTTTCCCTTAATTTCAACTTCAACAGGCTTGTAAAAGGCATTTTTTTCTTTTGTCTGCTGATAGATTTTTTCTGAAACGTGTATTTTCATTGGATATCCGGAACTTTCCATACGGCTTGCAACATTTACAGTATCGCCCCAAACATCGTAAATAAATTTCTTCTTTCCAATAACACCTGCAACTAAATCACCGGAATTAATACCAATACGAATCTGAATATTCATATTATTTTTTTCGTTGAATTCTTTTACATCTTCTATCAGGCCTTTTGCAAATTTTATCATTTTTTCAGCACCATCATTATTTGGATCATCACTCAATCCGCATACAGCCATATATGCATCACCAATTGTTTTAATCTTTTCAATTCCTTCTTTTTCAGATCTGATATCAAACAAAGAAATCATTCCGTTGAGCATAGAAACGGTTTCCTGAGCCGTCATAGAACTACTCATTTTTGTAAAACCAACAATATCTGTAAAAAGAACAGTTGCATTTGGATATTTTTTAGAAATAGTCTTACCAGGATTTTCAGTAAGTTCTTCTGCAACGTTTTTTGGAAGTATGTTCAAAAGAAGATTATTTGCTTTTTCATTTGCT
>CAMPAL010000210.1 GCA_946631855.1 uncultured Treponema sp.
TCAAAACTTCATCAGCTTCTTGAATTATCTTTTCAATTTCTTTTATAAAATCCTCTTTTGAAGCAGATTCAAGCTGTCTATCTTTTTCCTGAATTTGTTTTAGAGTTTCAATTTCTTTTTCTTTTTCCCAAAACTTATCTCTCCAGGAAGTTCTCTCAGTTTCGGAATCATTTAATGCATCTTTTAAGGATGCAAGTTCATTCAAAGCCGAAACTTTTTCCTCTTCCAATTTTTCAATTTGTTTTTCTTTTACCTCAATATTATCTTCAACAAGATGTTTTATCGTATGGTAAGTTTTTTCTTTCAAATCCAAATATTGAGATTTATATTCATCTCGGCTTGTTTTTATTTTTATAATTGCATCTTTATATGATGCCAACTTACTCAAAACTTCTTTTTCTGTCATTTTCCTATACCTGCCAAAAGGGACTGTAAGATAGCTTGATTTGATCCAACGCTTGCACCTAAATCACTTAAAGTTGGGGCTTTTGCCAAATTATTTGCGGATTGTGAAAACTGGCTTTTTTGAATTAAATCAATCAATTCTTCTTTTGACATCTCTTCTTTTTCCAAAAGCATTTGAACAAAAATTTTTTCAGAATTTGGAATAGGAGTGTCAATTAAATTTAAAATCTTCCAGCCCTGATTTATATAAACATTGTTTATCTCTTCCTGAAAACTTTCCGCGTTTTCTATATCAATAAATTTGTTTACAAACTTTTGCATTTCATTCCTCCTTTAATAAATCATCTATTTCTGCAACAGCTTTGTCAACTTCTTCACTAAAGTTTTCCTCTGATTCTTTTTTTGAATCTCCTACAAATATAGACTTTTGTTTTGAATAATCAGGAAAATTCGGTTTATCCAAAGGAACTTCTATTGCAAGATCTTTTATTGGATTGCTCAAGTCTATTTTTGGACTTTCAGCTACAGTTTCTGGACTTGCAAGCTTTGCATTCTCCCTTTTTAATTTTTCAATTTGAGCTTGATATTGTTTCAAAAGCTCATTTGTTGAATCTTCTTTTTGTTGAACTTTTTGCTCAGCTTGCCACTTTTTAGAGTATCGATGAATAACATCATCTTTAGTATCTTCCATTTCTTCAACGCATTCACGAGCAAGAACTTCAAATCTTTCTTTTGTAATTACACCTTTCTTTTTATAATCTCTATAAACGTCAAGCAAGAAGTCATCTATATCAAAATCCTTTCCAAAATAAGCATCGTACTTGTATAAAATTGGACGACTTATAGTTGCTTTTGGTGTAAAGAGTGCAATTAAAAATTCCTGGACTATACCAAAAATCATGATTAAAACCATCATCATAATTTCTGTTGTTCCAAATGAAGAAACGTTTACTTTTTGATTAAAAGCCTCCTCAATATTCTCAGCTCTCTCTTTTTTTGCATTGTCAATTTGAGGTCCAATTAACATAAATAATTTTGAGGACTCCCCAATATCTCCTGTATCATTTTCATAAGCTGCTTTTATATCACTTAAAAGAGTTAAAGAACCTGATATATTTTCAGGATCAAAAACAACAGGAACATTAGAACCAGGCATGAAATATCTACCTTCCAGGTTTTTAATTTCCTGTACAGCTTTTTCTTTTGTTTTACCTGCCAGTTCTGTTAATTCATCTAAAGAATTGTTTGCAACAGACTTTTCAATCTCTTCTTTTATAGCAGTTGCTAAAGAGGCTTCAGATGTAATATTACGAATCTGATTAAGTGAAAGATTTCTTCCAGCGGCTTTTACTTTATTTACAACTAAAGAATTCTGTTTATCCCAGTAATCGTTTGGAACAATATTTTGCCCTTTCCACTCTACCTGATTTTTTGAACCGAAAATATTTCCAAAAGTATCCTCAAAATCAGCTCTTTCAATTCGATAATCTTCAATAATTGGCCAAATTTTTGCAGCTTGTTCCGCAGCTTTTGTACCTGCTGTACTAGATGCTGCAGTTCCCGTAACTAAGGCTTGGAATTGTACATCATCAGAAGTATCTGTCGTGTTTGCATATTTTGTAATTTTCTGAATGTCCTCATTAGCTCGTTTAATTACGTTTTGATTTTTACGTATAGCATCTCCAATCGAGACTACAGAAAGAGAAATCGAGGTGATAAGTGAAATTGTAATGATGAATTTATGAGCTATATGCCATTTTAATTTTGCTCTTTTTATATTTTTATACCAAGCAAAGCCTGCATTTTGCAATCTAGTCTGAAGTTCATTTAGAGCTCCAATCATCATAGCACAAAAGAATTTTCCTAGAATAAAACCTATTGACATTAAAGAGAATAGAATTCCTGCAGGAATTCCTTTTGCGAATCCAAAAAATGCATAATGTGATTTTGACAAGCCTGAAAAGAATGTCAAATCAATAAAGCCGGATACAATTGAAAGTACAATACAAGTTAAAAAAATTCCGCTTAATGTGACTTGAGTTGTATTCAAAGTCGGTTTTATACTTTCACCTTTTTTAGGCCATGTTAATTTAAAAGGAATTGAGATTGCTTTAATTTCTTTTTTCTTGTTATTTTTCATAGTATTAAAAATTAGGTCCTCGCAACTTTCAAAAAATATAGCAAAGGCCTTTTTGAAGCAAATCGGGAACATTAAAAAAAGTTTCCCTTTTTTCGAGAAACTTTTTTTATTTTTTAAAAAACTTTTTTAACGATTTCTTTTTTTCTGATTCATTCTTTCACGAAGTCTTTTTTCTGCAATTCTCTTTCTGATTGCTCTTGTCATTTCATCCAAAGATTTGAACGACTCTTCAATTTCTTCATCGTCATCTCCTTCTTCAACCTCATCTTCAGATTCTTCATTTGAATCTCCACCCCAACTTGCAATTGCAGCGTTTACATCAGGGTCATCTCCAATAATTGATTTCATAATATCAAAAGCATCAAAAATTGCAGAACCTGTAATATTATGCTCTTTACAAACTTCAAGAATTTCTTTACCAAACTCTCCCTGTACTTCTTTTTCAAG
>CAMPAL010000211.1 GCA_946631855.1 uncultured Treponema sp.
AACAATTGAAAAGATGGAACTTAAGGGTACAGATGCAATCACTGGTCTTCCACGCCGCCTCGAAATTGATAGTGTAGAAGTTCGTGAAGCTTTGAAAGAGCCTGTTACAAAAATCGTTGAAGAAATTAAATCTGTTTTGAGTGAAACTCCTCCAGAACTCGCATCAGATATTATTGAACGCGGTATTGTAATGACTGGTGGTGGTTCAATGCTTCGTGAATTGCCAAAACTCATTTCTAAGGAAACTGGTGTTCCTGTAATTCTGGTTGAAAAACCTCTTGAATGTGTTGCTATTGGTGCTGGAAAAGCATTCAGTTTGTTTAAAGATATGTATTCAGAACGTTCTGTATACGAAAGTTTGAATGACTAAAAAAATCCATGGCCACAAGAAATAAAATACCTTTTCGCTTTAGATTTTCAGAATTCTTATTAATTGGACTGATATTATTTTCGTCAGTCCTGTTAGCTTTTCATTCGGGTAAATTTGTCCTGAATTTTAAACAGATTGGTTTCTCAATACTTTCAACACTTGATAAAGGTGTTCACACTGTAGTAAATGGTGTTGAAAATACTTTTAATGCTGTTGGTGAACTTCGAAAACTTAAGAAAGATTATAATGAACTTGTAATTAAACTTGAGCATTATGAAGAAATGCAGCGTTCCAATGCTGATATTACAAAAGAGAATGAAAGATTGAAAGAACAGTTAGGATTTTCTGTTTCTCTTGAAGAAAGAAATATTCCTGCTCAGATTATTTCGAGAGATCTTGATAATGCTTTTTCATATCTGACTATTGATAAGGGTAGTGTAAACGGAATCAAAAAGAATATGCCTGTTATTGCTTTTCAGAATGGAAATCATGGTCTTGTAGGAAAAGTAATTCAGGTTGGAACTTTCACCAGTCAGATTATGCCAATTTATAATACTAATAATATTGTTTCTGCCCGTATTCAGAATACCCGAGATCTTGGACTGGTAAACGGACTTGGAAGTCAGGATCAGTCTTTGATGCTTCAGTATATTCGAAAACGAGTGCTGGATGAACTGAGTTATGGAGAAATTGTAGTTACCTCAGGTGAAAATGATAATTACATGCGTGATATTCCAATTGGTTCAATTTCTAAAATAACTGTTGTTGATTATAACTCTTCTTTGAATATTGAACTTACACCAATTATAGATTTTGCAAGACTGGAAACTGTAATTGTTGTAAATCCTAAAGAACTTAATGATAGAAAAGAGTTAGCAGAGGTGGGGGATAAATGATTAAATCAATTTTAATAAGCACATTTATTTTACTTTGTGCAACAATAATTGAATCTTCTATTCTTTCAAATATAAGTTTTTTATTAGTGGTACCAGATTTAGTTCTTATCTGCTCACTTTATTTCTCACTTTTAAATGGTAAAATAATAGGGGAGACAACAGGCTTTATTTCAGGTCTTTTTCTTGATTTGATAACAGGTATTCCTTTTGGATTTAATTGTTTGTATAGAACTATTATTGGATATGTTGCAGGAATCTTTTCAAATATCATCATTATATCTGGAGTTTTGATTCCAATGTTGAGTGTTGGTGCTGCAACTCTGGTAAAAGCAGTTCTGATAAAATTAATTTCAATTTTCTTCCCTAATACAAACATTTTTGTTACAGGAATAATTTCTTATGAATTCCTCTTTGAATTTGTTGAAAATGTCATTTTAGCTCCTTTTATCTTCAAGTTTTTAAGTTTATTTAGAAGCGGTGTGGCATTAAAATCTACACAAGAGAGAATAGATAATGTATAAAAGAACTGAAGATCCAATTCCAAAAGTCTCTAAAGTTTCAATTCTTTTGGCTATTCTTGTAATTTTATTCCTTCTTTACAGTTATAAATTATTTTCTATGCAGATTGTTCAGGGCGAACATTATCGTTCACAGTCTCAGAAAATTTCCAGCCAGATTTCAGTCATTTCTGCTCAGAGAGGTGAAATTTTTGACCGTAATGCAGTTTTGCCTATGGTAATTAATACAGACTCTTTTGCTGTTGAAGTTACTCCCGGTGAAATTCCAGGGGACCGTTATGATACTGTAATGCAGAAATTATCCCGTTATCTTGGAATAAGTAAAAGCGAGATTGATAAAAAAATCCCTAAAAATATCAGACGTTCCTACATGACTGTAACTGTAAAATCGAATGTTTCTTTTTCGATTATTTCTAATATTGCGGAAAATAAAAATGATTTGCCTGGGGTTTCCTGGGTTTCAAAGCCTATAAGGAACTATTTGCATACAGGTTCATTATCACACATTATTGGATATGTAGGTGATATTAACCAGGATGAAATTACAGTTCTTTATAACAAGGGATATACAAATAATAGTATTGTAGGAAAGACCGGAATAGAAAAACAGTATGATTCGCTTTTGCAGGGTACTCCTGGGCGTGAAATGTCAACTGTAGATGTTCATGGTCGTGTTATTTCTGATACACCAATTGTTGAACCTCCTCAAATGGGAAAGAGTCTTGTTTTAACAATTGATTCAGATATTCAAAAACTTGTTGAAGAAGCTTTGGGGAATCGTGTTGGTGCTTCGGTAGTATTAAAACCTGCTACTGGTGAAGTTCTGGCAATGGTTTCTTATCCTTATTATGATTCTAATATTTTTAATTCGGATGACGCTTCTATTGAATATCAGAAATTGTTGAAAGATCCTACTAAACCTCTTATTAATCGTGCTGTTCAGTTATCTTATCCACCGGCATCAACATTTAAAATTATAATGTCTGCAGCAATGCTTCAGGAAAATGCCTTTCCATCATCTAAGAAGATTGAATGTAAAGGACGAATGTTTTATGGTGTACGAACCTTCCATTGTCACTTAAAAGATCCTGGACATGGCTGGCTTGATATGAAAAATGCCATGGCTCAATCTTGTGACGTTTATTACTGGA
>CAMPAL010000212.1 GCA_946631855.1 uncultured Treponema sp.
ACAGTTCCAGGATAATCGTGCAGATGTTTTTCCAGCCAGGCAACGGTTTCTGCATCAAGGTGGTTAGTAGGTTCATCAAGCAAAAGAATATCTGGTTTCTGCAAAAGAAGACGACAAAGAGCAACACGACGTCTTTCACCTCCAGACAAAACATCAACAACCTGATCAGAAGGAGGACATCTTAAAGCTTCCATTGCAAGTTCAAGATTTGAATCAAGATTCCATGCATCCAAAGCGTCCAGTTTTTCCTGAACTTCCCCCTGACGGGCTGCAAGTTTATCAAAATCGGCATCTGGATCACCATAAGCTTCACCAATCTTATCAAATTCTTCAAGAAGATCTGTAATTGGCTTAACACCTTCCTTTACAACTTCAAGAACAGTTTTTCCAGGTTCAAGGTAAGGTTCCTGTTCAAGATAACCAATTGTATAACCAGGAGCCAGAGAAGTTTCTCCTGTAAAATCTTTATCTATTCCTGCAAGAATCTTAAATAATGATGATTTACCTGCACCATTTGAACCAATAACACCAATCTTAGCACCATAATAATATGAAATACTGATATCTTTAAGAACAACTTTTGTTCCATACGCGCGACCAACACGGTCCATGGTGTAAATAATTTTCTTATCATCAAATGTTTTAGCCAATTTTGTACACTCCTTTCTATATATCTTTTTTATTCTATATGAAATAGATGAATGAAACAACCGGACAAATCCTTATGAACCAGGCAAAAAGAAAAAAGCTTTATTTTCAAAAAAATGCAAAAGAAAACTACAAAAATGTGCTTTTATCTGTTATTCTTTTAAAAGATTTATAAATAATTTTTATTAAGTATAGGGAAAAAAATGGAAAGAGTATTTTTAGCAATAAAAAATTTCACTACCATAAAAACCTTTGCCTCATTTTTAAACGATAATTACGAAGTTGAAACTTATTCCGATGAAGTAACTGCAATCAACGCTCTCCAGAACAACCAATATGATTTTATTCTGATTGACCTTTCGCCTTCAAAAATGAATGGAGAAGCCGTTCTGCAATATCTGGCAGACAGTAAACAGATTACCAATCAGCCAGTTTCAATCATTCTTGATACCAACAATTTGCAGAAGGAACTGGATATTTTCAATCTGGGATGTGCCGAAATTTTCTGTCCTCCTTTTGATTCCCTTCTGACAAAAAAACGAATTCAAAACGTTATTACAATTCATTCTCTGAAAAAGCACGTTGCGGTTTACGAACAAAAACTTATTACAGATCCAATGACAGGCCTTCTGAACAAAGACGGCTTTCAGACAAAAGTAAGAAAATTCTTAAAAACCAAAACTCCGGGTGCCTTCATTATGTGCGACCTGGACGGACTTAAATATATTAACGATAATTTTTCTCATATTGTTGGTGATGAAATTATCCGCGGGGTTGGAAAATGCATCGAAGAAGTAATGCCGAAAGATTCTTATCTGGCCCATGTCTCTGGTGATGAATTCTGCCTCTTTTTAAAAGGCCTGGACAAGCAGGAAGAAATTTCAAACTACTGTACAAAGTTCCTTAAAACCCTGCAGGCAAAAGTTCTCCTCCCAGATTTATCAAGACCTGTAACTTCATCAATGGGAATTGCCATCTATCCGGAAATTGCTACAACCTATGAAAACCTAAGTTCCAAGGCCGACCATGCCCTGCTTTATGTAAAAAACCATGGTAAAAACGGATTTAAGTTCCATGCTCCACGAGATGACAGGGAAGAAGCTCTTAAAGGGCGTCAGGAATGTACAAATGTTTCAATGAATTTAATGATAAAAGAAAGAATCGGCGAAGAAATTCAGACCTGGCTTAAGTTTGGTGAATTCCGTGTTGTCTATATCACCTATAAAAAATACAGTTCTGATATGCTTGCAGCCCAGCTTTGTCTTTTAAACATCATTGATACAAAAGATCACGAAAATCCCGACTGCAAAAAAATACTTTCTCTTAATGAAAAAATTTCAACCTTCATTAAGGATGCTCAGTACCCTGGAATTTTTGCCTGGTACAGTATCAATCAGCTTTTAATTTTCTCTATAAAAAAAGAAACTCTGCCACAAGGTATTCAACACCTTAAAGCAGAGCTCGAAGATGAAATGAAAGCACTCCAGCTTGATATAGAACTTATTATGGATATTGATGAAAAAAAACTCTAGAATTTACTCCACTCCATAACAGTCATAACCGGCATTTCTAAGTTTATCAGCCATATTTCCGCTTGAATCTTCATTAACCAGAACTATGTAATAAGTAGTTCCGCTGGCTCTTGTTTCAGTGGTGATATAAGCTGCAAAATCTTTTGACTTTAATTCATCCACCAGAAGTTTTGCATTACTTTCTGTTCTAAACAATCCAAGCTGCCATTTTGTAAGACGATTTGAAGAACTTTCTTTTTTGCTTCCAGATGAACTTTCTGCAGGGCTTTCCACCGGTGCGGCAGAAGATGCAGAAGTGTAAGAACCAGTTCCCATTTCAGCCTCACCAGATTTTGGTACAAAAAACCAGAATGGAGTTGGCAAAAGCTGGGCATCCCCTTTTACAATCGAAGATTCAATTGATTTTGGATATTTTGAACTGATTTGCTGAGAATAAGATTTGTCTCCAGTTAAATACCAGAGGGTCAGTAAAATTGCAGGTTTTACAACTTCCATAGAATCTATTTTGGTGTAGGCCTGAAGCATTACTAAAGGCTCCTGAATATCTGCAACTGAATCTGCCTTACAAAGAGCAGACCACTGACTGTAAAGTTTGATATAAGCCTGGATTTTTTCGTCTTTCGAATTTCTTACCGCAGAGTTTAAATATGAATCAGCAGTTTTATAATCTCCACTGCTTAAAGCACACCTTACCGCATCCAGAACAATCTGTTCATTTGATTTTTTTGGCATGCCTT
>CAMPAL010000213.1 GCA_946631855.1 uncultured Treponema sp.
AAGCCTTGACTTCGCCGTTTTGAGGGTTTTGTAATAAACCCTCAATGAAAAAAAAATTACATTTTTTTTCAAAAAATCGTGTTTAAGGTATTGAACAAAAATCCCAAATAATATATATTATTAATCACGTAACGGGCAGTAGCGCAGCTGGTAGCGCGTCTGGTTTGGGACCAGGATGTCGCAGGTTCAAATCCTGTCTGCCCGACTTAAAAAACTCTTAGCTTTGCTAAGAGTTTTTTTTGTTTAAACACTTTTGGTAAAATAAAAAATCCTGAATCAATCATTTTTGGTTTCGATTTATTTGACAAAAAAAATCCCGCAGAAGTAACAATCCAATAATTTGGAACTTCATTCTGCGGGATCTTTGTTTAGGTTTATCTGGTTTTAGATACCAGTTCCTCTTTCTTCATTTTTCTGTTCTACATACTTAATAAAGTCTTCAAGTTTCATTGTTTCCTGAGGTTTCTTGCTGGAGAATCTGTAGCGTACACATACGGAACCTTCATCCTTTTCTTTCTGTCCAACAACAAGAATGTAAGGAGTTCTGTGTTCCTGAGAAATGTTTTTAATCTTAGCTTTCATGTTCTCATCATCAAGATAAGCATTAGAACGAATATCTGCTGCGAGTAATGCATCATTAACCTGTCGGGCATAATCATCGAAGTCTGAAGAAACTGGTACTACAGCAACCTGTTCAAATGCAAGCCATGTAGGGAATGCACCTGCAAAGTTTTCAATAAGAATACCAATAAAACGTTCCATAGAACCAAGAATAGCACGGTGGAGCATTACAGGGTGATGTTTCTGGTTATCTGCACCAATGTATGTTGCATCAAGGCGTTCTGCAGATGGAAGCTGGAAGTCGGCCTGAATTGTTCCGCACTGCCATTCACGTCCCAGACAGTCATACAACTTAAATTCAAGTTTTGGACCGTAGAAAGCACCTTCACCAGGCTGAATTTCGTACTCAAGACCTGCTTCATGACATGCATCTGAAAGAGCTTTTTCTGCACGTTCCCAAGTTGCTAAATCACCAACGTGATCTTCTGGCATAGTTGAGAACTTAACAACTAAATCATCAAAACCGAAATCATGATAAACTTTCTTCAAAAGTTTACAGAATTTTGCAACTTCTGAAGCAACCTGTTCTTCAGTACAAATAATATGAGCATCATCCTGAACAAAGCCACGAACACGCATAATTCCATGCAATGTTCCAGATGGTTCATTACGAACATCGTGTCCAAATTCTGCTAGACGAAGTGGTAAATCCTTGTATGAACGCTGTTTAGACTTAAAGATTTCAAGTGCACCTGGACAGTTCATTGGTTTGATGGCAAACATACGTTTTTCTGATTCTGTAATGAACATATTTGCCTGATAGTGTCCCCAGTGACCAGAACGTTCCCATAAAGAACGAGGCATGATAGCTGGAGTATTTACTTCAAGATATCCATCACGTCTAATCATTTTACGCATGTAATCCTGGATTACTGTGTAAGTTGTCCATCCGTTTGGATGCCAGAAAATCTGTCCTGGATCTTCAGGATCAAGATGGAACAAATCCATTTCAACACCAAGTTTACGATGATCACGTTTTTCTGCTTCAGCAAGCATAGTTAAATAATCTTTAAGATCATTTGGTTTTGCAAAACATAAAGCGTATACACGTGTAAGCATAGGACGACTTGAGTCTCCACGCCAGTATGCACCTGCAATTTTATCAAGCTTAAATGCCTGTCCATTAATTTCTTTTGTATTTGCAACATGAGGGCCTCTACAAAGATCAATGTAAGTATCCTGCTGATAAGTTGTAATTGTTTCCCCGTCAGGTAAATCGTTAATTAATTCAACCTTGTAAGGCTGATCAGCAAAAAGTTTTAATGCTTCTTCTTTTGAAACTTCTTTTCGAACAAAATCAAAGTTACCTGCGATAATTCTGCGCATTTCTTTTTCTACTGCTGGAAAATCGGTTTCGGTGAATTTGGTGTCCTTGGTAAACTCAAAATCATAGTAAAATCCGTTATCAATAGCAGGTCCAATTGCAATTTTTGTACCTGGGTAAAGCTTTAAAATAGCTTCTGCCATAACGTGTGCGCAGCTGTGTCTTACAGTCTGCAATTTTTCATCAACAGCCATTTTTATTCTCCTTAACCGTAAAATTTGAATTAAAATATTATACTCCTTTGTTAATATTTGCTCAATGCGTAAAAATTTATTATATTAGACTTTATGATTAAGAAAGAACTTACTGATAAAAAATTAATAGATCATTTGTCTTCCCTTGAAGAAGATAAACTCAGAATTTTTACAATGGCTGATGGCCGTGTTAGAGGAGCTTTATTCCATGGAAGTAGATTTGTAAATCAAATACGCCTTCAGCATAATCTTGGAATTCTTGAAACTTACATTTTAGGACAGGCTTCTTTATGTGCCGCATTAACCATTCCAATGATGAAGGATAAGGAACACACTGTTATAAAGTTTGAAGGTTCTGGACTTGCAGATGGATATAATGTTGAAGCAGATTCTACTGGATATGTAAGAGGCTATCTTTATAATGAACATATTCCATTGAAAAAGCCTCTTGAGAACTGGAATCTTAATGATTTTTTAGGTCCTGGAAATATAACTTTTAGCCGTGTTCATAAAGATGATAAATACCCTCAGTCTTCCACCGTTGATGTTGATGGTGAAAATATTGCAAAGGATTTTGCTACTTATTTTGCACAGTCAGAACAGATAAATACAGCCTTTAATTCAAGCATTCAGTTTGATAAAGAGGGTAGAGTTACAGGAGCTGGAGCTATGTATCTTCAGATTATGCCTGTTACTGGTGGTA
>CAMPAL010000214.1 GCA_946631855.1 uncultured Treponema sp.
TTAATTCTGCAATGAGGCCTGAAAAAATACCGATTACAAAAGCGTAATAAGACATTCCTGTGAGCCACATAAGAAGGCCCATAATGATTGTCATAATCCAGACCATGCCGAACTTCTTCACTTTAGTAAGAAAGAGCATGAAAGGAATACCGCCAAGCAAAGGCATTAAAACTGAATATGTAGGCATGAAAACTGGAATAAAGCCCAGCATTGCAAGAGCCATGATTACCACAAAATAAATTGCAGTAAAAATACCGATATTAATTAAATCTTTTCCTTTTAATTTTTTTGAATTATCCATTTTAAATCTCCTCACTATATAAAATCACGCAATTCCTGCTTTAGAAAAATGCTTTTTCAACATTGCTTTTCCCAAAAGTCCACCAAGAAGACCAAAAACAAAACAAGAAACAATAAAAAGAGGTAATGACCATAATGGGAAAAACTTCATTACAGCCTGAGCATATTCTTCACCATATACAGAACGGTTTGCCCAATACTGCTCAGGATTTATGTAAAGCGGTGCACAATATCCAATAATCCAGATTGAAAAAATTCCACAGGCAATAATTCCCTTTTTTGAACTTTTATAATCTGAACTTTTACAGATTAAATCTGCAAAAAGCCCCAGAATACATGCCAGGAAAATTGGAATTACATTCATTCCTGTAACAAAAGAAAGGATTCCACAAAGTGTAGAGAAAATCCAAATCATACCAAACTTCTTAGTTTTAGTAAGAAAAAGCATGAATGGAATACCACCAATAAGCGGTACAAGTACATATAAAAGTGGCATGAAAACTGGTATAAAACCAAGACATGCAACTGCAAACATAATGATAAAATAAATTGCGGCAAAAATACCTATATTAACAAGGTCTTTTCCCTTCAACTTCTTTGAATCATCCATAAAAAAACTCCTGAATATTTTAAATGTTAGATGATACTAACACAAACAAAATAAATCTGCAAGAGTTAGTATTGACTAACGTACCAATATCAAATATATTCATCACAAGTAATGTTAGTTACCACTAACTTATAAATCATTTTATGAGGTATTACAAAAATGAAAGTAGCAGTAGTTTATGCAAGTACAACAGGAAATACAGAAGCTATGGCAAATGCTATCAATGATGCATTAAAAGCATCTGGAGCAGAAGTTATTTTTGGCACAGCTGACAGTGCAGATAAAGCCGCAGTTACAGCTTGTGATGTTATTCTTTTGGGAAGCCCGGCAATGGGTGATGAAGTTCTCGAAGATTCAGTTGAAGAATTCTACACCGCAATTGAAACTTCTTTGAACGGTAAAAAAGTTGGAATCTTCGGTTCTTATGACTGGGGTGATGGACAGTGGCTCCGTGACTGGAAAGACCGTCTTACAAACGCAGGAGCAGTTATGGCTGCAGAACCACTTATGGTTCACCTTACACCAGAAGATGCTGATATTGAACAGTGTATAAACTGGGCTACATCTGCAGCAAAATAAAAACTAAACTTTACAGACCGTCTGACTTAAGTCCAACAATTAATCAATACATACAAAAACGAACAAAAGGCAGCCTGATATTTTTTATCTCTGCCCTTTATCCTTCAGTGAATAAAAAGCAGAGACTTATAAGCTGGTTTTATTTTAACTTTTTATATCCGTAAACTGCAGCATCACCAAGTTCTTCTTCAATGCGGATAAGCTGATTATATTTTGCCATTCGGTCTGTACGGCTCATTGAACCAGTCTTAATCTGTCCAGAATTTGTTGCAACTGCAATATCTGCAATTGTTGTATCTTCTGTTTCTCCAGAACGATGACTTGTTACAGTTGTATATCCATGACGGTGAGCCATTTCAATTGCTTCAAGAGTTTCTGTCAAAGAACCAATCTGATTTACTTTGATAAGGATTGAATTACCTGCTCCCATCTTAATTCCTTTTTCAAGGAACTTAACATTAGTAACAAAAAGGTCATCTCCTACCAGCTGACAACGGTCACCAATGCGGGCTGTAAGTTTTTTCCATCCTTCCCAGTCATTTTCATCAAGACCATCTTCAATAGAATCAATAGGATATTTTGTGATAAGTTCTTCAAGATAAGCAATCTGTTCATCATCAGAAAGACATTTTCCGTTTGGATCTTTTGGAGTTCCATTAGAAAGTTCCTTGTAGTTGTAGAAGAATTTTCCATCCTTTTCTACACTGAATTCAGAAGAAGCACAGTCCATTGCGATTTTTATATCATCTCCAGGCTTGTAACCTGCATCTTTAATTGCCTGAACAATTGAATCCAAAGCATCATTAATTCCATCAAATTTTGGAGCAAATCCACCTTCATCTCCTACAGCTGTAGAAAGACCACGTTTTTTAAGAAGTTTTGCAAGAGCATGGAATACTTCGGCACCCATACGGATTGCTTCTTTTTCAGATTTTGCACCTACAGGACGAATCATAAATTCCTGGAAAGCGATTGGAGCATCTGAATGTGCACCACCGTTAATAATGTTCATCATAGGAACAGGAAGAACATGTGCGTTTGCTCCACCAATGTAACGGTAAAGCGGAATGTTCAAAGCTTTTGCTGCAGCCTGAGCAGTTGCAAGAGAAACACCAAGAATAGCATTTGCACCAAGTTTTGATTTTGTAGGAGTTCCATCCAGAGCCAGCATTTTCATATCAACAGCACGCTGTTCAAATACATTAAAGCCCTTCAAAGCTGGAGCAATAATTTTATTTACATTATCAACAGC
>CAMPAL010000215.1 GCA_946631855.1 uncultured Treponema sp.
TCCTGCTCCGCACAAAAAATCCAGATATTTGTTTCCTTCAATGTCCTCAACCCAAGATCCTTTGGCTTTTACCAATGCAAATGGAAATTTGCGCGGATAGCTACGGGCATTAGATTCTGTGGAATCCTGTCTGGTAATGTAATACTGATTGGTGCCTTTTTCTGACATCGACGTTCTCCATTACTTAATGAAATACAAACAGTTTCACTGTTAATTCTTCGTACTTTACATCATATTTAAGTTTGGGGCAAGATTGTTTTAGAAATGCTTGTATGATATATTTAAATTACTTTATGAAAAAACAAAAAAATCTTCTGTCCCTAATTTTTATTGTTTCCTTTTTAATTTCTTATGTACACTCGCAGACTGTCGAACTGCAATATAAAGGAAGTTACAATTACACCCTAAAAGAACGTACAGATTTAAGACGCTATGATAACGGCAAATACACAGGCCTTGTAAGCAGGGAAGTAACTTCTTTTATCACACCAACAGGCTATAATGACGGATATACTTACGAGGGAAGTTTTTTCTTACAGGAAGATACAAAAAGAGCTCTTGAAAATGTAGGTCAGGGAATTCGGGATACAATTCCTTCTGCTTTTAAAATTTCTTCTTCAGGTCAGCTTACAATGCTTGAAGATAATGGTTTTCCAAGTTTCAGAAGTTTCCCTACCTACAATAATCAAAAAATTAAGCCTGGTGACAGCTGGACAGGAAAAGCCGAAAGAGCGGTGGATCCACTTAATAAGGGCGTAATCACAAAAATGCCGATTTATGTTCAGTACACATATAGTCAGGATTCTTTTTACCACGATGAACCTGTTTTTCTTTTAAATGCACAATGGGCAACAAGATATGGAATGGGTTCAGGAACTTCCTACATAGACTGGGGTGGAGATCCAGAATTAGTAAAAGCAAACGGAAGTCACAAAGCTACAATTTATGTCAGTAAAATTACAGGAAATGCCCTTGTTGTAAGAGACTCTGTTGATGAAACTTTTACCTATGCTGACGGTAATGTTATTCAATTTAAAGGAACAATTGCTTTATTTACCGAATATCCTCCAAGTTACAATAAAGAGAAACTTCTGCCGGCTTTGAAACGAATTGCTGAACTTTCTGATAATCAGATTAATCAAATTGCAGAACTGCCTGAAAATCCTCTTGTAGCCATAGAAAAAAATTCTGGAGAAAATCTAACTAACATTGATGAAAATTTAAAAGAAAAATATCTTGCTGATTTGACTAGAAGAGTGACTAAATTCATGGAAAATAATAAGTCTTCTGCCGGAAATAAAAATCAAATTGCAGTTGATACAACGCCAGCCGGAATAAGACTTTCCATCCAGAACCTGCAGTTTAAGCCAAACAGTGCCCAGTTAGTTGAAGAAGAAAATTCTCGCCTGAATCAGATTGCAGAAGTTTTACAGACTGTACCAGAAGCAAAACTCCTTGTAGAAGGTCATACTGCCAGAATTGGAAGTGAAGATAATGAAATGGAACTTTCGATTGAACGAGCAAAATCTGTTGCAAAAGAATTATCAAAAAGGGGAGTTTCTTCAGTTCGATTCATTTGTAAAGGCCACGGAGGAAATAAACCAGTGGCAGATAACTCAACAAGTGAAGGAAGAGCTTTAAACCGCCGTGTTGAAATTACAATTTTATACTAAAATAAATATTTATAAGGAAAAAATAAAATGACTGATGTAGAAAAAAATGATTTATTCACCGATTGTTATGAACTTCTTGATATATTTAAGGAAAACAGCCCGATTCATGAAGATGGCAGCTATGTTCTTGATGCTATAAAACCATGTTTTAATGAAATGATTGATTATGTAATGAAAGATGATCCAGAAGTGCAGGGCTTAAAAGATTTTCTTGATAAAACTGATTTCTGGCAGGCACCTGCTTCTACAAGATTTCATGGAAACTTTAAGGGTGGACTTAGTCTTCATACTCTGATGGTTCTTAAACAAGCTCTGATTTTTGCAAAACCTCTGTTTGAAAACTATTTTACCTGTCCGAGTGGAGAAAAATACACAATCACAGCAAAAGATATTGTCATTGCCGCTGTCTGTCATGATTTTTGTAAAACAGGATTTTATGGCGTAGAATACCGTAATACAAAAGACATCACTGGTAACTGGATAAAACAGCCTTTTTACAAATCAAAAAGTGACAACCGAAACCTTGGCCACGGAAATGAATCTGTTTTAATGATGATTGAATGCATGCCAAGTCTTATAAAAAATCGTATGGTGATTGAAGCTGTAAGCCGTCATATGGGCTTTAGTGATTTATCTGAAAGTGAAAGTTTTAACTATTCGAACTTTCTGCAAAATCCTCTTGTTGTTTTACTGCAACTTGCTGATGAAACTGCAGCTCAATGGCATAATCTATAAACTTTAAAAATATTAAAGAATTTTAAAAATACTGTATTGCAATTCTCATTTAATTTGTTTAGTATAGAATAATATTATTGTTGGAGGCATTGTTTTGGCTAAAGGAAAACCTTTAATCAACGCTGAACGTTGTAAGGGCTGCGGACTCTGTATTCGTGTCTGCCCAAAGAAAATTCTTGAAATGTCAAAAGAAACAAATGGTCAGGGAGTTTCTTTCCCTGTTTGTAATGATGAGGCAAGCTGTATTGCCTGTGCTATGTGTGCGACTATGTGTCCAGACTGTGTAATTGAAATAGAGGCAGAATAATGGC
>CAMPAL010000216.1 GCA_946631855.1 uncultured Treponema sp.
CCAGCCCGCTTCTCGGTCTTCCGCTACCCTCTCTGCGGGGGAAATCCCCCGCAACGCCCCCGCTTGTCCAAAAAGAAAGCCCTTTTTTAACTAATTATGGCGATATAAATAAGTTTCAAAATCGCCAGTATATTCGAATTTATTTGTATAAGGATTTCTTCCCACTCTTGCTATGTAATAATATGCTTCATAGTCTTCTTCAGGAATAAATTCAAAACTGGAATAACTTGCCTTTATTAAAGTATATTCATCAGTTACTTTTGAATAACCATACAAAATAAAAATGCAGGCTTCAGAAGGTTTAGATGAAGAGCCAGGTATTTTATTATCATTATCAAAGGTGTAAGTTTTTCCTTTTTCAAGTTTCTGATAATCTTTACTCTGATCAAGTTTCCAGATAAAGGCTTTTTTATTATCAAACTTGCCAGAATCCCTTCCATAATCCTTATGTTCTTCATAAGGTCCTTCTCTTACCTGTAAAGTTCCACTTGTATAATTTAAATCAATATCACAAGAAACGGAACACTTTTGTGAAAGCCCCGAAACTTTATCTCTGAGTGTAATTTCAACAGTTCCTGGAGTAACCCCAAAAATATTAAACTTTCCCTTTCTAGTTGATACATCAAATTCTGGGGCAGAAACATAAATAAAGTCATCTTTCGGTCCCTTAAGATTTTCTCCATCTGTCCACCACCAACCTTTTGGCTCAATAACATGGAAATCAATTTCTGGAGTTTCACCGTCTACATCAAATTCAAATTCAATTTCACTTTCTTTTCCAACAGATACAGAAGCCGTTTTACTAACATATAGTGATTTTACTGCATTTGATTCATATAAATTGATTTTTGGCCTTGAATCTCTTGTATTTACATCTCTATAATTTGCAACAAGATAATAATCCCCTGTTTCTTTTATATTAAAAGAAAGCCATTCATCTGTATTATCTTCATCTATTCTATTTAATGTTGAATCAAAAGCAAATAAAGTCCAATCCTTAAAGCCTTGATGAAAATTCTGTACTACATAAACCCCTTGTTTGTCGAAATTTACCTTCATTATATAATAATCACTTGATGGCAAAGAATTTAAGCCTGTAAAGCATTCAGTTTCATTGGAAATTTTTTCTGATTTCTGTAAAGTTGCCGAAATGTCTTCTGAAGTAATTTCATTTTCTACTGTAAAATTTCCTCTATATTTAATTCCTTCCTCATTTTCTGCATAAACATCAATTTTACGAGGTTTACCTATCGGTATAAATTTAAGATCATTATAACCATTACCATTTTCAATTTTATAGTAATTATTCAAAGTTATTATTCTTTGTTCAGCATTATACTTCAAATCAAGTAAATTATTATTTGAACCAACAAAACCGAATTTTTTGATCTGAATATCTTCATCTTCAGGAATCTCGAATTCTACAGAAAGCTCTTTTGCCTTCATTGGTTTAAATTTTACAGTTTCTGACGCAATGTTAATTTTTAAACTTTGCGTCCATTTTGCATACAAATTTGAATATCCGGTTTTAAGAAGCTCTTTTGTATTTGTTATTTTTACACCTTCATCATATTTTTCGTTAGTGTACCAGCCATCAAAAGTATAACCAGGAACTTTTGGTTCAGGTAAATCAAAATTTGTATAATAAGAATAAGCCTTTGGATATTTATCTTGATTTTTGATGAATGAAAATTTGCTTATGTCCTCAAAGTAAGATGAACCATCAAGCACTGTCAAATCTGTAGAATTATAAAAAATAGATTTCATACCCCTTGCGTTCGAATTTAACATAGATTCACTGAGTTCATTAGCCCTAATAACAATATACTCCCGCTGACAACCTAATTTTATAGAAAAATCTGTGTTAAAATATTCAAACTCTGCAATATAATAACCTGTATCAACATTTTCTTTAAAAACAATAGATGAAGCTTCTGGAATTAGTGTTTTTTCAAGTACCTTGTCACCAGGCTGAAAATTCTCCTTCATCTTATACAAAACCGCTTTTACAGAATTAGTTTTATCAGAAAGTGAAGATACTTTTACAGAAAAGTTTCCTCTTCCTTCTTTATCATCAATGAGCGTCAGAATGAATTCTATTTTATTAGAACCATCTGTTATCTTCTGATTAACCATGGATTTATATTGTAAGGAGTTTTTCTTTGCTGTGAATACAAACTGCCATTCACCCTCATATGGTAAATGAATGAAACGGGCATTTTGAAATTTTTTATAAGCTGATGAAGACTCATCTGTTTTCCAGATTTTCAAATCTTCTGCTTCATCCAGAGCAGGATAATAACATTTTAATGAAATCTCATCTAAATCATTCAATTCCATTTTAGGAATAGCAAAACGACTTGTATCATTTGCTTCACTAATTGAAAAATAAACTATCGGTAAATCTGATTTAGGATTTTCAATATTTTTTTCTATGAGGTTATCACAAGAAATTATAAATAAAGCTGCAATTGCAATTAAAAATATATTAAAGATTTTTTTCATTTTTTTTCTCCTAATAAATTGTCATTTCTGCTTCGTATGGAACACCATTTATAGCTGTAACTGCAATTATTTGATGGGCTTCATAGTAACTGGTTTCATTATATTGCGTTTTGGTAATTGTGATATTTTGAGTATCTGCTGAAGGGGGAATTGATATAAAACCAAGTGAA
>CAMPAL010000217.1 GCA_946631855.1 uncultured Treponema sp.
CTCCCACCACGCGAGCTCCGTGAACACGCAGGCGATGATTGTATTATGTGTTAAAATTCTTTCATCTGTAACATACATCTCATCTTTTGCAGAGACTTTAATGCATTGGCATTCTTCTTTGCCAATATATTTAATGCTTTTTATTTTCATACGGATTTAATTAGTGGTTGGTGGTAACAAAACTATATTTATATTTATGAAAGAATATTTGAAACCTTATTTACTTCCAAAAGAATACGCAGGAAAAAGTTATATTTGCCAAAGATGCAACTCTGAAATGATTGTCGGAAAAGATGGACCCTCAGGAAATAGAAGAACTTTTGGAATTTGCAAAAAATGCAAAACTGAGCTCGGCAGAATTGAAAAATATGGATCTTTGGAAAATTTTCAAAAAATATATCATAAAAACCTCTCAGAAGCCTGTAAAGAAAAATGGAAGAATGAGGAGTATAGAAATAATATATCTGAAAAAGTAAAAGAATCTTGGGAAAATGAAGAGCATAGAGAAAGTGTTTCAAAAAGTGTAAAAGCAAATTGGGAAACTATGGATTCTCAGGAAAAACAAAAAAGATGTCAAAATATCTCCAAAGGGGTTTCAAAATCTGTTTGCAAAACAAAAGCAAAAATAGAAAATTTTAGACAAAGTTTACAAGAAGATGGAAAAGAATATTTATCCGTAATAGAAGCTGCATCTTTTTTAGGTATTAGTTGGGATAGATTAAAACTTGCAAAAGGACTTTGGCCTACTCCTATAAAAATAGGAAATTATAAATTTTTCGAAAAAGGTCAAATACAAAAAATTTATGATTATTTGAAAAGTTTAAAAGGAAGATCAAAAGAAGAAAAAGAAGTTATAGAATTTGTAAAAAGTTTTTATAAAGGCAGGATTATAGAAAATGATAGAAAAATTCTAAATGGAAAAGAATTAGATATTTACCTGCCGGATGAAAAATTAGCTTTTGAATTTGACGGATTGTATTGGCATTCAGATAGAGTTCATTTGAAAAAAGGTGAAATTCCTGATGAAACTCAAAAAAAGGCAGCAATGAATTTGCAATTAAATAAAACCCTTCTTTGTGAAAAACAGGGAATACGCTTGATACACATTTTTGAAGATGATTGGGTTTTTCAAAAAGATAAAATCAAAAATTTGATAAAAAACTCGTTAGGCTTTGCAAAATCAATTTACGCAAGAAAATGCATTGTGAAAGAGATTGACAATGAAACTTACAAAAACTTTTTGTTGAATTATCATTTGCAAAATTATTCAATGGCAGATTTGCGTTTAGGACTTTTTTATGAAAATGAACTTGTTGAATGTATTGGAATAAGAACAAAAGGAAATCATGTAAAAGAACCCGAGCTTGTACGCCTTTGTACAAAAGCAGGCTTTAGAGTTGTTGGAGGTTTTTCAAAATTATTAGCTCATTCAGGAATGAATTGTATGACCTCTTATATTGATCGAAGCGTTTTTGATGGCAAAGGTTATTATGCGGTTGGATTTACAAAAGTGAGAGAAAATAAACCTTCTTATTTTTATGTGAAAACATATTTTAGAGAACCGAGATACCACTACATGCGTAAATGTATTGAAAAGAAATTTAATGAAGGTGTTTTGGAATATTGGAATCCAAAAGAAACAGAAGAATTAAATATGTACAAAAATGGGTTTTCTCGAGTTTGGGATTGCGGTACAATTGTTGTTAGGTGGCAAAAGTGAAATTCGCTGAGCAGAAGCTGAATTGCCAGAAATATTAAAAGGGGCTTTTCAAAAAGCCCCTCTTTTTCTATTTTGCAAGAATCATATAACGCGCTTCGATTGTATCTTCGTAGCCGTTGTTGTGTCGATTCGTTGTAATGTAATTAACTCTTACATCAATAATTTCCGTGCAACCTTCCTCAAGAAGATCTGCAATTGCTTTGTTTACAGCTTTGTCAATTTCTTTGTTTGTGGAGACTTTTGGATTCTTTCCCTTCTTCAAACAAAGTTCCTTGAAACTTTCCTTTGAAACATCTTTGTTCCCTATCCAGCAATTCACCATAAATGAAAGTGTCTTAATCTTTACCATATGTTTGTACCTCTTTATGTTTATAATATAGGGTGAATGAAAGAAAAAGGCAAAAAAAAATCCACTTTTTTCAGTGGATTTTTTCTAAAAAAATTACCAGGTTACCTCACCGACAGGGCCTGTTTCATCGAAGCGCAGTTTTGTATCTGTTTTCAAAGATTCATCAATACAACTAACAATTGTATTTGCAAGATTATCAATTGTTGAAACTTTTGCTCTTTCGCCTAGCAAAGGATTAAAAGTTCTTTCAATGCCCTGTTTATGCCAATCGTAACTTGAACTTGAATCATTAATTGAAATATGAAAGATGTCGAACTTTTCGCAAGCTTTTTTATACAATTCAGGCGTTTTTACAATTCCCGTCTCTCTTTCATCCAAAACCTGTTTCAGTCTTTCAGCAGGCAAATCAGGATTTAGAGGTTCGTCACCCATTGTAATGATGATACCTTTTCTACCCTGTTTTGTAAAAGCATCGAGTTTCGTTTTGTACAAACCAAAGTACCAGGCTGCAGAATAGGATTCATACCCATTCCCGCCTCCTCCATGCTCCATATAAATATCATCAATTCTCTGAGCAATTCTTACATCACTTTCAAA